>NZ_JBFRRH010000003.1:180489-247699 GCF_041472995.1 Vibrio sp. 10N.261.46.A3
ACGAGATACGAGATACGAGAAGCTTGCGCTACTGGTGCAGTAACGCAAGCATTTTTCAGAGACTAGCTATTGATAGCCACAGTTAACGCTCGAGAATCACAAACTCCATGTTGTGTTTGTTTTTCTCGTCAGCTTGATAACTCTCGTTAAAGCTCTGCTTCCAACCTTCACCCCAGTCAGGAAATTGTGTATCTCCATCGACGGTGAAATCGATATAAGTCAGATACAACTTGTCTGCTTTAGGTAAACAGCTCTCATAAATAGAGCCGCCACCAATGATCATCACCTCTTCAACATCACTGAGCAGCTCTAGCGCCTGCTCAATAGAGGTTACCGTCGTTACACCTTCGATCTTTAAACTCTCATCACGGCTGATAACAATATTCGGCCGACCCGGTAAAGGGCGTCCAATAGAGTCGTAGGTCTTACGCCCCATCACGACCGGTTTCCCCATAGTCGAGCGTTTAAACCATGCAAAATCCGCAGGTAAATGCCAAGGCATCTGATTGTCTTTACCAATTACACGGTTGTTTGCCATTGCCGCTATCATGCTGATGATCATAAATCGAAAGTCCTGTCCCTAAAAAGAAAATTAACGCTAGACGATAGGTCTACGGCGATAGAATAACAGCCCTGGCACAGCTAAGCCAACCGCCAACCCTGCGATAATGAACATCGATTTTAAAAAGTTCTCCATCAACATTGCCAACAACTCTGGTGTGTAGCCTGCCCTGTTAATCTCGACCATTGCAATCATCGCCTTGAAGGCAAACACACCTGGAACCATAGGAATTAGCGCTGCAACCGTAAACACCTTCGGATGTGCTAACAGTTTATGCGACCAATGAACCCCTATCATGCCAACCACAGTCGCGGCGAAGAACGTCGCCCATTCGATTGGAATGCCAAAGTGCATCATCAGATAACGGCTACCATGACCGATAGAACCACCGAGTGCACAATAAACTAAAGCACGTTGCGGAACGTTAAATACCAATGCAAACCCAACCGCAGGAATAGCGGCGAAAAACATATCGTTGAGCAAACCTAAAAACAGTTCGAAAATACTCATTAGCTCGCCCACCCCCAAACATCCGATAGACTCATCGCCGCAACAATGCCCAAGCTCGTCGCCAAAGTTAATAAGCTGGCCATGGTAAAGCGCGCTAACCCCATATTGATATGGCCTTTAAGCATATCAGCGACGGAGTTAATCAGAGGGAAACCGGGTACTAACATCAATACAGATGAAGCCATCACGATCGTGGGTTGGCCGCCAATATTGTAAAGTACGGCTTGAGCTGAAATGGTAGTGGTAACGAATGCTGTGATAGCAAAGTTTAATAGCGGATTGAAATGGCGATGCCCAATTTCTTGTCTGACGATCATACCGCAAGCTGAAGCAATAAAAGTCATCATGAAGACTTGCCAGTCTCCGCCCGCAAGGTGACTAAAAGAGGCGCACGACAACCCTATCATCACAACCACTAACCAACGGTTGTAGCGCTCGGGGCTGATGTTTTGAATCTTTTTATACGCCAAATCATAATCAAGAATTCCCTTCTCCATCATGATGCAAATGCGTTGAATGTCGGTGATAACCTGCATGTTAATGCCACGATCAGCACAACTTCGAGTAGTGGTAATACAGTGATCATCCATTACGGTAGTTACAACAAGCGCATTGGCTGACAGTGCGACTTCAACCTCATTAACCCCACAAGCAATGCCGATACGGCGCATGATATCGCCGACCAAAGTGCTCTCGGCCCCGTGCGCCAATAACATTTGTCCTGATTGAGCGACGAGTCTTGAGATCGCTCTTTGCTTTGATGCCATGATTTCCTTCCCATAGGCGTTAAATTTCTAGAAATAAATTCTGCATTAAAATCCGACGGTACATAATGATTTAGATACAAAAAAACCGCAATTTTCATTGCGGTTTAATAAAACTATCAGTGTACTTGGAAGAAGCGACCGATGCGTTATGAGAAACTAAGAGGATTAGTCACGAACATAGATAACATGGCCGTCATCTTCTTCGTCATCCCAATCGTCCCAATCGTCGTCATCTTCAGTAACAACATTCTTACCGCTCATCGCATCTTTATGGTAGTCATCCCACATAAAGTCTACTTTTTCTTCTTCTTCAACTTCTACAACTTCACGAGGTAGGTTTTCCATAAACTCACCAAGTTTGAAGCAAAGATCTTTGGTGCCTATTTTATTCACAGCAGAGATCTTGAAGTACTCGCCTTCCCAGCCCAAAGCATCGATGATTTCTTGAATCTTTTCGTCTGCTTCATCTTCTGGCATTAGGTCAACTTTGTTGAACACTAACCAACGAGGTTTCTGTGAAACTTTTTCACTGTATTGCTCAAGCTCATCGATGATCGTTAGTGCATTCTGAATAGGATCAGATTGATCGATCGGCATAATGTCGATCATATGCAGCAGAACACGACAACGCTCAAGGTGCTTAAGGAAGCGGATACCAAGGCCTGCGCCATCAGCTGCGCCTTCGATTAGACCTGGGATATCGGCAACAACAAAGCTCTTTTCAGGAACAACACTTACCACACCCAAACTTGGGATCAAGGTAGTGAACGGGTAGTCAGCCACTTTTGGTTTCGCAGCAGATACTGAACGAATAAAAGTAGATTTACCTGCGTTTGGTAGGCCAAGCATACCAACGTCAGCTAATAGAAGAAGCTCTAAACGCAGTTCACGAACTTCGCCTTTAGTACCCATTGTCTTTTGACGAGGAGCGCGGTTAACAGACGATTTAAAACGCGTGTTACCAAGACCGTGCCAACCACCTTTACCAACCATTACTTTCTTGCCGTGTTCAGCAACTTCAGCAACGATTTCGTTGGTGTGGATATCAACTGCACGAGTACCTACAGGCACTTTCAGTGTAATGTCTTTACCACGTTTACCAGTACAGTTACCACCGCGACCGTTCTCACCACGCTCTGCGTTGTAAAAACGTTGGAAACGATAATCGATCAGCGTGTTTAAGTTCTCATCCGCTTGGATGTAAACATCACCGCCATCACCGCCGTCACCGCCGTCAGGACCGCCTTTAGCGACGAATTTTTCGCGCCAAAAGCTCACTGTACCATTACCGCCATCACCGGCTTCTATTTTTACTACCGCTTCATCAACGAATTTCATTTTTTAACTCCGCACTTACGTTGCGTTACCACTCATCAAGGAGTGATATAAATTCTAGCAGATCCGTGTTTAGATCGATCACCTAAGATCTAGGTCGACCTGCAACCAAGGAACAAATAAGGAGAGGTTCTTTGCTTCTTATTTTTTACAAAACAAACGGCTTCTTAAAAACCAAACTGTTTATCAAAAATAAAACGGCTTCTCAAAACCAAAACAAGAGCGTCTGCTTTTTTATTCTTGCTATAAATAAAAAACCCTGCCGAATCGGCAGGGCTTTTGAATTCAGCTTGAAAGCTAATAAAATAATCTAATTAAAGATTAAATTACTCAGCTTCGATGCTTACAAACTTACGGTTTTTAGGACCTTTAACAGCAAATTTCACTTTACCTTCAGTAAGAGCGAAAAGAGTGTGGTCTTTACCGATGCCAACGTTTGTGCCAGCGTGGAACTTAGTACCACGTTGACGAACGATGATGTTACCTGCAAGAACAGATTCACCACCAAAACGCTTAACACCAAGACGTTTGCTTTCTGAATCGCGGCCGTTATTAGTAGAACCGCCAGCTTTTTTATGTGCCATTGTTAAACTCTCCTAATACTTAAGCGTTAATGCCAGTGATTTTCACTTCAGTGAACCACTGACGGTGACCAGCTTGCTTACGCGAGTGCTTACGACGACGGAACTTAACGATTTTTACTTTATCGCCACGACCGTGTTGTACTACTTCTGCAGTAACCTTGCCACCTTCAACAAGAGGTGCACCAACAGCGATTTCTTCGCCGTTAGCAACAAGAAGAACTTTATCAAATTCAACAGTTGCACCAGTTTCAACGTCTAATTTCTCTAAACGAAGTGTTTGACCTTCGCTTACTCGGTGTTGTTTGCCACCAGATTGGAAAACAGCGTACATATTTTACTCCGCTTTTTCCGCACAGCCTATGGTTGTTAATTGTACAACTCGGGTGTGCGCTAAACTAATCAATAGGGCGCAGATTCTACGGGAATCATGGCGCTATGACAAGCCATATTTTTAAAAAATTGGCGAAAACCTGTTCGCCAAAGAAAAGTGCGGCAATCATGCCCTTTAGCGATGTATTAATCAACGTTTTTTAGTGTATTATTCAACAATTAAATACAACGTATAAGCCTTACAGGGTCTAACTTCAGCCGGATGAACAATGGATTTTAAAGCTATCCAAACGCTTACTGCCAATGATATGGCAAAAGTGAATGAAACAATTCAAGCCCAACTTAATTCTGACGTAAGTTTAATCAACCAGCTTGGTTTTTATATCGTTAGCGGTGGTGGCAAACGCCTACGCCCTTTGCTTGCTCTTTTATCTGCTCGCGCACTCGGTTACCAAGGTGAAGCTCATATCACCTCTGCAGCCTTTATCGAGTTTATTCACACCGCAACCCTGCTTCATGATGACGTTGTCGACGAATCGGACATGAGACGTGGTAAGGCGACAGCCAATGCCGCTTTTGGTAATGCCGCTAGCGTTTTGGTGGGTGACTTTATCTACACACGCTCATTCCAAATGATGACAACGCTAGGATCTTTAAAGATCCTTGAGTTAATGAGTGAAGCAGTAAACGTGATTGCCGAGGGTGAAGTTCAACAATTAATGAACTGCAATAACCCAGACACCACAGAAGAAAGCTACATGCAGGTGATCTACTCTAAGACCGCTCGCTTGTTCGAAGCTGCGACCCAAATCGGCGCAATTCTTACTGAGTCATCACCAGAGATCGAAACAGCAATGCAGAACTATGGTAAATACCTAGGCACCGCATTCCAGCTGATAGACGATGTGATGGATTACACTGCAGATGGTAAAGAGATGGGTAAAAACGTTGGTGACGATCTTGCCGAAGGCAAACCAACACTGCCTCTGCTTTACGCAATGCATAATGGCTCTCCTGAACAAGCAAGCATGATTCGTGAAGCTATTGAAAAAGCGAACGGCATGGAACGTCTTGACGACATTATGGCTGTAATGAAAGAGACAGGCTCTTTAGAGTACACAACAAATAAAGCCTACGAAGAGGCCGATAAAGCCATCGCTGAGCTTTCTGTACTTCCTGACTCTGAATATAAGCAAGCGCTAACCACGCTCGCACACTTAGCTGTTAAACGCAGCAAGTAAGCAGGTTAATAGACAACTCGCCTCTAGCTTCTAGTTTCTAGTTTCTAGTTTCTATATAAATAACAAAAAGAGCCTCAGGGCTCTTTTTTCGGTTTTGAACAAATATTTGTAAGAGCGCCAAATTCAATATCGGCTCGCTTCTAATGATAACGGCAGTTGAGCTTCAATTTCTTCAAGCTCTTCCATTGGCACTGCGTATTGCTCATGTCCGTTGTAAGTCTCTACTAACGCGTACTGCTCTTGCTCATCAATTACCAATACTTTTCCTAAGTGCCCCAAATATTCGACATTCATACCCTTCTGAACAGTAGCCATAACATTTACCTTTACATTAGTTGTAAAGCTAAATACGAGTAGCTTGAACTTCAGGATCAAAAAAGCCGATCATAATGACCGGCCTTTATTAATTAGCTTAAGGCTGAGTTAAATAGCGTCTCGCTTATTTAGCGAATTCAACACCAATCTCGATGTCGCCATTTAGCGTTTCAAGCATGCTATCTAAAGCGTTACGTTCGAAGTCGCTCAGCTCACCGTAGCTAAGGATCGCTTCAGCGCCCTCTTTGCCTAGTTTAACTGGCTGTGCGAAGAATGGAGCGTGCTCGCCTTCACCTTCAACGTATGCACATTCAATCACGTCCTCTTCACCTTGAAGCGCTTTCACTAGAGCAAGACCGAAACGACAAGCCGCTTGACCCATAGACAGTGTCGCACTGCCGCCGCCAGCTTTAGCTTCTACTACTTCTGTACCTGCATTTTGGATACGAGTCGTTAGTGCTGCGATTTCTTCGTCAGTGAACTCTACGCCTTCAACTTGAGAAAGTAGTGGAAGAATCGTTACGCCTGAGTGGCCACCGATAACAGGAACACGGATGTCGCCTGGATCTTTGTCTTTTAGTTCAGCAACGAACGTTTCAGAACGAATCACATCAAGAGTCGTAATACCGAATAGACGACGCTTGTCGTAAACGCCCGCTTTCTTCAGTACTTCAGCCGCGATTGGCACAGTTGTGTTTACTGGGTTAGTAATGATACCAACACAAGCAGTCGGACAAGTAACTGCGATTTTCTCTGCAAGAGACTTAACAATGCCAGCGTTCACATTGAAAAGATCCGCACGATCCATACCAGGCTTACGAGCAACACCCGCTGAAATAAGTACAACATCCGCACCTTCTAGTGCTGGGGTTGGATCTTCACCCGCGTAACCTTTGATCGAAACAGGCGTTGGGATATGGCTAAGATCGGCAGCAACACCCGGTGTTACCGGAGCGATGTCGTAAAGTGCAAGATCTGAACCAGCAGGTAGGCGGTTCTTAAGTAGTAGGGCTAGGGCTTGACCGATGCCACCAGCGGCACCAATAACAGCTACTTTCATTGTTATTCTCCTTGAGAGCTTTCTCTTATAGATTCTTTGTAGGGTAATTCTTGAGCTAAATCTAAGTTAAAAAACTATATTAATCACAAAGTGATTACAATCAATTAACGCTAGCTTTGCGACTTCGCGCAAGTCAATAAAACCGTGCTACACAGCAAGTTAGCATTATGGCGATAATCGACTGAAATAACAAAATAAGTCGTCGCAAATAACACATTATTCTATTAAATATTTACAGTGATATGACTAACAAATTACAGGGATGTTTTGGCTAAAATTGAATATGTATGCGAGAATATGCAAACATCTTTGTTAATGAATAAGAATGACATATGCGCAATACAGAAAAGCAAGACAACTTAGTTCGTGCATTTAAAGCCTTACTAAAAGAAGAACGTTTTGGCTCACAAGGCGAAATTGTGGATGCCCTAAAACACGAAGGTTTTGAAAGCATCAACCAATCTAAAGTCTCGCGTATGTTAACCAAGTTTGGTGCCGTTCGAACTCGTAACGCAAAAATGGAGATGGTTTACTGTCTTCCTGCTGAGCTAGGTGTTCCGACCGTTTCTAGCTCTCTAAGAGAATTAGTACTAGATATTGACCACAACAATGCATTGGTCGTGATACACACAGGCCCTGGTGCGGCGCAGCTGATTGCTCGTTTATTAGACTCACTAGGTAAGTCGGAAGGTATACTGGGCGTAGTCGCAGGTGATGACACTATCTTCATTACTCCAACGTTATCGGTTACCACTAAGCAACTGTTTGATTCAGTGTGCGAACTGTTTGAATACGCTGGATAATTGATCTCTGTTTCATAACTATCAGCCTTATTAATGGATCACGAGCATCTATTCGCTTCGTGATCCAAATCACATCCTAGAATATCCATACCTCCCTTCCAAAATCACACTAAACTATTGATTTTAAAAAACTCAGTAGCAAATCAAACACGAGATCAAGACATCATTTGTTAGATTTTTTAGCTATATCTTTTAACATTCGAGTAATTTTCTGCCAATTTTTGATATTATTCAGCCACTTTTTCATCACATGGATTGAAAAAGGTGCCGTTTCCAAATAGGAAACTCCAGAAGCAACTACACTTGTTTCAGGGTTAATAATGAATAAAGGAAGGGAAATTCATGGCATTTACCAAACTTATTAAAGTTGGTGCTATTGCAGCTGCTGTAATGGGCGCTGGCGCTGTTAACGCTCAAGAGTTCATCACGATTGGTACTGGTTCAGTTACGGGTGTTTACTACCCAACTGGTGGTGCGATTTGTAAGCTAGTGAACAAGGGCCGCAAAGACCACAACATTCGTTGTTCTGTAGAGTCTACTGGTGGTTCAATCTACAACGTTAACACCATCCGTGCTGGTGAACTAGATTTCGGTGTTGTTCAATCGGACTGGCAATACCACGGCTACAACGGTACAAGTAAGTTCAAAGATCAGGGCGAATACAAGAAACTTCGCGCTATGTTCTCTCTACATACAGAACCGTTCAACATCATCGCTCGTACTGATGCTGGCATCAACAATGTGTCTGACCTAGCAGGTAAGCGTGTAAACATTGGTAACCCAGGTTCTGGTGACCGTGCAACGATGGGTGTTGTAATGGACGCTATGGGCTGGACTAACGACAGCTTCAAGCTTGCTTCTGAACTTAAAGGTTCTGAGCGTTCACAAGCACTTTGTGATAACAAGATTGATGCATTCATCTACATGGTTGGTCACCCGAACGGATCAATCAAAGAAGCGACAACGTCTTGTGATGCAAAACTGGTTTCAGCAACAGGTCCACAGATCGACAAAATCGTAGCTGAAAACCCATATTACGCTTACAGCACAGTTCCTGCTGGTATGTACCGTGGTACTGACGCTGACGTAAACAGCTTCGGTGTTGCAGCAACTATGGTAACAACTTCAGACGTTTCTGAAGAAGTTGCATACAACGTTGCTAAGGCAGTATTTGAAAACTTTGACACTTTCAAACGCCTACACCCAGCATTTGCTAACCTGAAAAAAGAAGACATGGTTAAAGCGGGTATCTCTATCCCTCTTCACCCAGGCGCAGCAAAATACTACAAAGAAGTGGGCCTTCTAAAGTAACTCTACTTTAAGCCTACTACACCAATAAGGAGGCTAGCCCTCCTTATTGGCTTTTCACGTTTTATAAAAATAATTTAAGTGAAAAGAACAGCCCTTTAAGTTTCTCCAATTTGGAGGACTTACCTTCGTATCAAGCCTAAGACAAAGACGAACAAAAAACGCATTTCCCTATCCATTCACTACACTAGATAGGAAATAAATAACGTTTGGTTGTTCGTAAGAAAAGGCAGACCATCAATAATAAGGATAAAGTACATGACGCAGACAACATCACCGTCTCCAGATGTGCAAGAAATGGTGGCACAATCAGATACTGGTGCGCGTAGCCCTCGTGGTATCCAAGGCCGTATTTTATGGTTTGTGCCTCTATGTTGGTCACTGTTCCAACTTTGGTATGCATCTCCGCTGCCGTTCATTTTTAACTTCGCAATTTTAAACGACACTGAAGCTCGAGCAATTCACCTTACGTTTGCTATTTTCCTAGCCTTTACCGCTTATCCAGCCATGAAGAATTCGCCTAGGGATCGTATCCCCGCTGTCGATTGGATATTAGCGCTTGTAGGTAGCTTTTCAGCTTCTTATATCTATATTTTCTATACTGAACTCGCTGAGCGCTCGGGCGCACCAACAACATTCGATATTGTTGCGGCTGTATTCGGTATGGTTTTACTGCTTGAAGCAACACGACGCGCTTTGGGTCCACCTCTTATGGTTGTGGCAGCAGTATTCCTACTTTATACCTTTGGCGGCCCTCACATGCCGGACGTTATTGCCCACAAAGGTGCGAGCCTGAACAAGGCAATGTCGCATCTGTGGCTAACAACGGAAGGTGTATTCGGTGTGGCACTTGGCGTATCGACGTCATTCGTATTCTTGTTTGTACTGTTTGGTGCAATGCTAGAACGTGCCGGTGCTGGTGCTTACTTTATTAAAGTTGCATTCTCACTGCTTGGTCATATGAAAGGTGGCCCAGCGAAAGCAGCCGTTGTAGCCTCTGGTTTATCTGGTTTGGTATCAGGTTCATCTATTGCAAACGTGGTAACCACGGGTACTTTTACTATCCCACTAATGAAGCGCGTTGGTTTCCCGGGTACAAAAGCCGGTGCGGTAGAAGTCGCGGCTTCAACCAATGGTCAATTAACACCACCTATCATGGGTGCAGCAGCCTTCTTGATGGTTGAGTATGTGGGTATTTCGTATGTAGAAGTTATCAAAGCCGCGCTACTGCCCGCTCTGATCTCTTACATCGCTCTGATTTACATTGTTCACCTAGAAGCATGTAAAGCAGGTATGACCGGCCTACCTCGTCGTCACACACCAACTATTGTACAAAGCCTACTGTCTTTCACAGGTACCATTTTAGGTCTGTGTGTTATCAGCGCCGCGGTTTACTACGGTGTCGGTTGGACGAAAGATGTCTTTGGCGATGCTGCAACACCAATCGTAACGGTGGCTCTATTAGTCGCTTATGTCGCTCTGGTTCGTGTATCAGCAAAATACGCATCTGAAGGTGGTATGGAAATCGATGCGGATCTCAAAGAAGTTCCGGATCCAGGTCCAACGATTAAGTCTGGCCTTCACTTCCTACTACCTATCGTGGTGCTTGTTTGGTGTCTGACTGTCGAGCGTTTCTCTCCAGGTCTGTCAGCATTCTGGGCGACCGTGTTCATGATCTTCATTTTGATCACGCAGCGTCCTTTAATGACTCTAATGAACAAATCTGACGATCTTGCAGAGCAAACTAAAGCTGGCTTCGTTGACCTCGCAGAAAGCTTGGTTTCAGGCGCACGTAACATGATTGGTATCGGTGTCGCGACAGCGGCTGCAGGTACGGTTGTAGGCGTGGTGACTCTAACGGGTATCGGCCTTGTAATGACTGATTTCGTTGAGTTCATCTCAGGCGGTAGCATCATTCTTATGTTGCTATTCACTGCGGTAATCAGCTTGATCTTAGGTATGGGCTTGCCAACAACGGCGAACTACATCGTTGTTTCAACACTGATGGCACCGGTAATTGTGACCTTAGGTGCTGCGCACGGCTTGATCATTCCACTGATTGCGGTTCACTTATTTGTGTTCTACTTCGGTATTCTTGCGGATGACACACCTCCGGTAGGTCTGGCAGCGTTTGCGGCCGCCGCGATTGCGAAATCCGACCCAATTCGTACAGGTATTCAAGGTTTTACCTACGATATCCGGACCGCTATCTTGCCGTTCATGTTCATCTTCAATACCCAACTACTGTTGATGGGCATTGATTCTTGGTGGCACTTAGCACTAACGATTTTCTCTTCTGTTACTGCAGTACTTATCTTTGCCGCAGCAACTCAAGGTTGGTGGTTCACCAAGAACAAGTGGTGGGAAACTATACTGCTTATCGTTCTGACCTTCTCTTTCTTCCGCCCAGGTTTCTGGTGGGACATGATTTATCCAGAGAAAGTTCTTTCACCTGGAGTTGAGATCGCTCAAATCACAGAAAATCTATCTGTGGGACAATCACTTGAATTGAGAGTAGGTGGCGAAAACTTAGAAGGTAACTATTCTGAGAAAACAGTTCGCCTTCCGTTTGAAGATTCTGCGACAACAAGTGAAGACCGCATTGCTTCAATGGGCCTAATGCTGACACAAGCTGACGACAAGATGATTGTTGATATGGTTGAGTTTGGTAGCCCTGCAGAAGCCGCTGGCATTGACTTTGATTGGGAAATTAAATCAGTTATCCAAGACGCAGAACGACCAATGAAAGAGTGGGTATTCTTACCTGCCCTACTGATTTTGATTGGTTTAGCGATGAACCAAAGAAGGCGTGCTCGTAAGGATGAGATTAGCGCGTAATGGATAGAGCCAAGTAGCGCTCTACTCTATTTGGCTTTTTTACTACATGGAAAAGATAATTACAGCGTTTGGTATGTACTAAGCGCTGCTCAAAAAGAGACGAATACATGTATAGACAAATCCTTGTTCCCGTTGATCTTAACGACAAAGGCTTTTCTGATAAAGCAGTCGAGCTAGCGGTATGGCACGCGAAACACAGCAATGCTGAAGTCCACATTCTGAACGTACTACCAGGCATTCACATGTCGATGGTTGCGTCTTACTTCCCGAAAGATGCAGCGAACCAAATGAAGCTTGATGTGAAAAATCAGCTCAAAGAGTTTGCTGACAAGCACATTGACGATGAAGTGGTGTATAAAGTTCACGTTGCCGAAGGCAAGACTTACACAACGATTCTAGATTACGCAGAAAAACTGGGCGCTGACCTTATCGTGATGCCTAGCCATAAGCGTTCGAAAATCGACAAAGTTGTGCTTGGTTCTGTTGCAAGCAAAGTGGTACAGAACTCACCAATCAATGTATTGGTAGTTAAGCCGCAAGGCTAAATCATTTAATCGACACAACGATCTAAAAAGGTTGGCCTAAAAGCCAACCTTTTTTGTTTTGTGTTCGCACCGTTTAATTCTTCAATCAACTCACTAAGTTCTGCGTATTACCCGCGACAAACCCATCAATATTATCGATTAAGATATCAGACAGCTTTTGAATTGAACTGTCACTGCCCCACGCCACATGGGGTGTCAGCAATAAGTTAGGTAGGTGACTGTTAGCCAATAGTGGGTTCGAGTTGTCTGCAGGCTCTTGTGTAAACACGTCCATACCTGCACCTGCAATCTCATGTTTTTTCAAAGCTTCAACTAAGGCTTGTTCATCGACAAGTCCACCACGCCCCGCATTGATCAACACCGCGCTTGGCTTCATCATTACTAGCTCACGCTCTGAAATCAGGTTTCGGGTCGCTTCGGTCAGCGGACAATGCAGGCTGAGCGCATCCGCTTGCTTTAAAACAGCATCAAAAGGCAGATACCCTTCTCGACAAGAGTCAGCCCCTTTGCGCTCTGCAAAAATGACGTTCATGCCTATCGCTTTAGCCAGTATCGCAGTCGCTTGGCCTAAACTTCCACTGCCGATTAAACCTAATGTACTGCCTGCCATATCTTGAATCGGATGTGTAAAGAAACAGAACTGTTTATCCTTTTGCCACTCGCCAGCTTCAATATCTTGATGGTAGCCAACAAGGTTTCGTTTAAGTGTAAACAACATAGCAATCACATGTTCAGGTACCGACTGAGTCGCATAGCCTTGCACATTAGCCACTGCGATATTGTTACTCTTGCAGTAGTCGACATCGACATTATTGACGCCAGTCGCTGACACCGCGATCAACTTGAGTTGTTGTGCTTGAGCTAAATTATCAGCATTGAGCACAACCTTATTGGTGATAACAACATCCGCTCCGGCAACGCGCTCAGCAACGAGTTCTGGAGCAGTAAAGTCATACTCTACCCACTCATGTTCAAAGCTAAGAGGTTTTAAATGGATTTGAGATGGGATGGTGGTTCTGTCGAGAAAGACCACTTTCAACTTCGGCATTGTACGTCCTTGAATTGGTATTGATGAGACCATTCTAAGCTTTTAGCTTACTGTAGTCTGGAAGCTCTGGCGCAATTTCAAAGTGCTGCTCGATTTGTGGCGATGCTTGAGGATAAAACTCACACGGAACAAAGGCTTTGAACAACTGATCATTGGCCGGGTGATAAAAACTGAGTTCACACGCGTGCAGAGCCAACCTATCGCTATAGTTAAAAGCATCTGGCGTTGCATAAAACTCATCACCCACAATCGGATTGCCCATCTCCATACAGTGCACTCGCAACTGATGGGAACGCCCGGTAATTGGCAGTAATTTCAATAAGGTCGTTTGAGCCTCTTCTTGTTCCACCACATAACGAGTCTGAGATGATTTACCATCTTCGAAACACACTTTCTGCTTCGGGCGGTTTGGCCAGTCACAAATAAGAGGAAGGTCAATCACGCCTTCTTTCTTTTCAACGGAGCCCCATACTCGCGCATAATAGAGTTTGTGTGTCAGTCGATATTGAAATTGCTTCTTCAAATGACGCTCAGCTTGTTTGTGTTTAGCGAGCATCATCAAGCCCGATGTCGACATGTCCAATCGATGCACGACTTGAATCTCTGGAAATTCGACAACCAAGCGACTCCACATACTATCGTAATGTTCTGGCAACCGACCCGGAACAGAAAGCAAACCCGCAGGCTTGTTGACCACAAGAATATCATCATCTTGATAAACAATATCAATCCACGGTTCACGCGGTGGTGTGTACTGTTCTAACGCCATTGAAGCCTCTTAATTGCTAGTGAACAAATAATTTACGGTTGATTTGTTTATAAATAAATACAATTTTCAACATTTTTGTACATAAAAGTTGACGACCTTACAAAACATGGTATTGATAGGGTAACGGATAATAAGAAGTCAGCATCAAAGGAAAAACGATGGAAAGTACGGTTAAAACCACCAACACAAAAACACCAACCTCAGCTCCCCTATCAAGTTTAATTAAGTCTCTTGGCCCAGGCATTATGATGGCTGCAGCGGCTGTAGGTGGTTCTCACTTAGTCGCCTCAACCAAGGCGGGTGCGATTTATGGTTGGCAGCTCGCCGCGCTTATTATCCTCGTTAACGTATTTAAATACCCATTCTTCAGAGCCGGCATCCAATACACGCTAGGAACGGGTCAAAGCTTGGTGGAAGGTTACTCTAACCTAGGCCGTCCATACCTTGTGATCTTTTCGATCTTGAGTGCCATATCTGCGGTCGTGAATACCGCTGCCCTGCTATTATTCAGTGCAAGCCTACTCAGTTACTTTGTTCCTTTCGATTTAGCCACTAGCACCTTGTGCATGATCGTTTTAGCGACCTGTTTGATCATTCTGTTTGCTGGCCATTATCGTGCTCTAGATACACTATCTAAAGCGATCATGGTGATCTTAACCATCACAACCTTAGCTGCAGTCGCCATTGCTATCGGCTCTCCAGTCGAACCTGATGCTGCTTTTGTTCCACCGTCGCCTTGGTCATTGGCTGCGATTGGTTTTATCGTGGTGACCATGGGTTGGATGCCTGCACCGATCGAGATTTCAAGCATCACCTCTATGTGGTTAAAAAGCCAAAAAGAGAAGCAAGAAGTGACCGCTCAATCAGCTCTGTTCGATTTCAATGTCGGTTACATTGGTACAGCATTGCTTGCTTTAGTATTCGTTGCGTTAGGCGCGCTAGTGCTTCACGGTTCGGGAGTTGAACTGTCTCGCTCCGGTGTTGGCTTCACTCATCAATTGGTCGGCATCTACGCTTCGACAATTGGTGAATGGTCTCGCCCATTAATCGCTCTTATCGCTTTCTTCTGTATCTTTGGTAGCACCATTACCGTTATTGATGGCTACTCACGCGTGCTTGCTGAATCACAGCGCCTATTATTCAAAAAAGACTCAAGCCCAAGAATGCTGCAAGGCTGGATCATCATTGTCTCTCTCGCGGCATTGGCGATTGTGATGTTCTTTAGCGCTGCACTGATGCCAATGCTTGATTTTGCGATGGTACTTGCCTTTGCGACCACGCCATTCTTCGCGCTGCTTAACTTCATCTTGGTGAACAAAGCTAAGCTTCCAGAAGCCCTAGCCATTGGCAGCAAGCTAAAATGGCTGTCTATCGCGGGTCTTGTTTACCTGTTTGGTTTCTTAGCCGTATTTGTTTGGTGGAAGTGGTTGATGTAATTCTTCAGCCAATACATCTTTCAACAACCAATACAGCTTTCAAACGCTAGATAAAAATAAGGCCTTCATGATGAAGGCCTTATTTCGTTGAAGCATCTCGCTAATTCAAAACTAGTTGTGAGAAACCACAATCAAGCGTAATGAATCTAGCTGAACCTGAGCTTTGCTGATGTAACCGGTCAATTCATTGATTTGAGCTTCGATTACCTCTAGCTCTTCATCACGAATGTTAGGGTTCACCGCTTTAAGCGCTTGTAGACGCTCTAATTCACCGTTCAGGTTAGTCTGCATGTCTCGTTGAGCTTGTTCACGCACTTCTTCTACTTTAGGAAGTACGTGCGTCTCACCCGCTTCAATTAGCTTGTGAATTTCACCTTGTACCGAATTAACTAGCTTGCTCGCTAGGTGACGGTTTACAGGGCTTAATTGACGGTTAAAGCTGTCGAACTCAACCTGAGCTGATAAGTCATTACCACGGCCATCCATCATCAAACGAATTGGCGTCTTAGGTAAGAACTGGCTGATACCGCTGCGTTTCGGCGCTTGCGCATCCACAAGGTAAACCAACTCAAGCAGGATAGTACCCACTGGCAGCGCTTTGTTTTTCAGTAGCGATACCGCTGATGCACCAACACCTTCACTCAGTAGCAGATCGATACCGCCCTGAATCATTGGGTGTTCCCAGCTAATGAAGTTCATGTCTTCACGAGAAAGCGCAGTATCACGATCGAACGTGATGGTTGCGCCTTCGTATGGTAAGCCTGGGTAGCTTGGTACCATCATGTGCTCAGATGGCGTCACAACCAGCGCATTCTCACCCTTGTCGTCTTGGTTTAAGCCAATCGTGTCGAACAGGCTCAATGCAAACGTCACTAGGTTAGTATCGCCGTCAGTCGACGCGATCTTTTCTGCAATTTCATGCGCTTTGTCGCCGCCGTTTGAATGCATTTCTAATAGGCGATCACGGCCTTTTTCTAAATCTGATTTCAGGCTTTGGTTTAGCTTGGCAGACTCTTCAATCACTTCATCAAGTTGATCTGTGTTACCAGAAGCCAGCATCTCGATAAGAACATCTGAGTACTTGTCGTAAACCGTGCGACCGGTTGGGCACGTCTCTGCAAATGCGTTCAGACCTTCATCGAACCAACGCGCAAGAATCGCCTGTGATGTGCCTTTTAGGTAAGGAACATGAATGTCGATATCACGCAGCTGACCAATACGGTCCAAACGACCAATACGTTGCTCAAGCAAGTCTGGGTTGAACGGCAGATCAAACATCACAAGTTGGTTAGCGAACTGGAAGTTACGACCTTCAGAGCCGATTTCACTACAGATAAGAACCTGAGCGCCGCCCTCCTCTTGAGCAAAGTAAGCCGCAGCTTTATCACGCTCTAGAATCGACATGCCTTCGTGGAATACGGTTGCACGTACACCTTCACGCTCACGCAGTGCTTGCTCTAATTGAAGAGCCGTACTTGCACGAGAGGCGATCACTAGGATCTTCTCGCTGCGCTTGTCTTGGATCTTTTCAATCAACCAGTTAACGCGTGAATCGAACTGCCACCAGCTTGAATCTTCACCTTCAAACTCTTGGAAGATCTCTTCTGGATACAGCATCTTCATAGCACGAGCTTCGGGAGCCATCTTGCCACCGATCATGCCAGATACACGCATTGAGGTTGTGTACTGCGTTGGAATCTCCATCGGCAGTAGGTTCACATTACGCTTAGGGAAGCCTTTGATTGCAGCACGTGTGTTTCTGAAAAGAACACGGCCGGTACCATGGCGATCCATAAGGTTATCAATCAATTCTTGGCGAGCTAGCGCTTGCTCTTCTTCGCTGCTATCACCTTCGATAACGCGGAATAGAGGCTCTACATCTTGCTCAGAAAGCAGTTCAGTAATCTGGTTCTTCGCGCTGTTTTCAAGCTTCACGCCGGAGAACAATGCCGTTACTGCATCAGCAACCGGTGCGTATTGGTCTTCTTCTTCAACGAATGCTTCGTAATCATAGAAGCGATCAGGATCAAGCAGACGCAGACGTGCAAAGTGACTCTCACGACCTAGTTGTTCAGGCGTTGCTGTTAGTAGTAGCACACCAGACGTATTTTCCGCTAAGCCTTCAACCACTTGGTATTCACGGCTTGGTTTGTCTTGGCTCCACTCAAGGTGATGCGCTTCATCGACAACCAACAAGTCCCACTCGCCTTCAAGTGCTTGCTCGTAGCGCTTACGGCTCTTACGTAGGAAATCCAAAGAACACAGAACGTATTGCTGGGTATCAAATGGGTTGTCTGATTCAGCAAACGCTTCAATACAACGCTCTTCGTCAAAGATAGAGAAATGCAAATTAAAACGGCGCATCATCTCTACTAACCATTGGTGCTGTAGAGTTTCAGGAACCACAATCAGAATACGTTCAGCACGACCAGACAACACCTGTTGGTGGATGATCATGCCCGCTTCGATGGTTTTACCTAGGCCAACTTCATCGGCAAGTAAAACACGCGGAGCGTGACGACGACCCACTTCATGAGCGATGTATAACTGGTGAGGGATCAAGCCAGCACGCATACCACACAAGCCACGCATAGGGCTCTTGTGTTGTTGGTACTGGTTGCTCAGCGCGCGGTAACGCAACACAAAGTTATCCATACGGTCGATTTGACCCGCGTACAGCTTGTCTTGTGGTTTGTTAAAGCGGATCTGGTTGCTTAAGAAGATTTCACGCAGGGTGACTTCTGTTTCTTGGGTATCTTCGCGAGTACCTAAGTAGGTTAGTAGACCTTTGTCTTCGATAACTTCCTCGACAGACAGAGACCAACCTTCTTGGCATTCGATGACATCGCCTACATTAAACGTTACTCGGGTTACGGGAGCATCAGTACGTGCATAAACACGGTTTTCTTCTGACGCTGCAAACATTAGTGTCACTGTGCGAGCATCCATTGCTACAACGGTACCTAAACCTAAATCGCTCTCCGTATCGCTTATCCAGCGTTGCCCCAAAGCAAATGTCATGAATCGACTACCTCAATCTTATAGTTGGAATTTGGTCTTCTTAACTGCAGTTTCAAACAAGAACGTTATCGCTCCTGAACTAAAAATATAGCCAAAAATGTCTAGTTTGCAGCCACTTTTTAAGTGCGCTCTCAATAATAAATATCTCGAGAAAATGGTGCAGAAAAAGGTCGCTAATCTTACTCGATGCTGTGATTTAGGTCACGCCTAAAGGAGATGATTTCATGCTTTTTTTCTGTTTTCGCCAGTGCAATCAAACTGTCAAAAATTCATGGTTAATCTATAGGTAGCAGATTGCTGCTCTCAAACGAATACGCCATGTTCACTCGTAACGATATGGTGCTATTCCTCTAGATGAAGTTTAGGTGAGTAGTTGACTATCACCAGAATCAGATACTAATCTTTATATGAGCTTTATCTACGTTCAATGAATGCAAGGCACGTCGGCAAGGAGATGCTATGGGCGAGACCAACCGGAAGCTATTTGTTTTAGACACCAATATTCTACTTCACGAACCCTTCGCTATATTTTCTTTCCAAGAGCACGATGTCGTTATCCCAATGACAGTGCTAGAAGAACTCGACAGAATCAAAGACAGTAAAAGAGACGTTGCTCGAGACGCAAGAATTGCGATTCGAACGCTCGAAGACCTGTTCAGGGAAGCCACACCAGACCAAATATCGGAAGGCATCCCTTTTTCTAAAGACATAAACGCATCTGGCAGTATTTCAATACTCGCTGACTACGAACTTCAAGAAAGCATCAAAGCCTTCGCCGAAGACAAGGCAGGCGATAACCGAATCCTCAACGCAGTCCTCTATCTTCAAAATAAACGCGCGCCACGCGAAGTGGTTCTTATCACTAAAGACATCAACATGCGTTTGCGAGCAAAAGGCGCCGGTGTCCGTTTTGTTGAAGACTATCAAACTGACCAACTAATCGATGATATCCAATACCTCACTAAAGGCTTCCAACAACTGGAAGGCTCATTTTGGGATGGTATCGACAATGTCGAGAGCAGAAGTTTAGGCGGCAAGACGCTGCACACCTTAGCAAGAGCGCCGTTCGAGCCAACCTTCCTCAACCAATATGTGATTGACGAAGAAAGTGACTTTGCCGCTCGAGTCGAGGAGATTGAGCCTGAAAGCATTACCCTGAGAGATCTCAGCCGCGAAAGGCTGATGAATCGCAGGGCATGGGACATCACACCAAAGAACGTTTATCAAGGCATGGCGATAGATGCGCTGCTCGACCCTGATATTGATCTTGTGATTCTCACTGGCGCAGCGGGTAGTGGTAAGACGCTGTTAGCCATGGCTGCTGCACTTGAACAAACCATTGAACGTAAACAGTTCGATAAGATCATCGTAACCCGAAACACCCCTGATATTGGTGAATCGATCGGTTTCCTTCCGGGTACAGAGGAAGAGAAGATGCTGCCTTGGTTAGCCGCAGTGACCGATACACTGGAAGCGCTCCACAAGAATGACCACTGCACAGAAGGCTCGATGAAGTACATCTGTGACAAAGCCAATATCCAGTTCAAATCAATCAACTTCATGCGTGGCCGCTCGATTCAGAATGCATTTGTGCTTTTGGATGAGTGTCAGAACCTCACCGCTTCACAAATCAAAACCATCATCACCCGTTGTGGTGAAGGTACTAAGATCGTCTGCTCAGGTAACCTAGCGCAGATAGATTCTTCCTACCTAACCCCTGTGACTTCAGGCTTAACCTACATGGTTGAGCGTTTTAAAAACTTCGAAGGCAGTGCCAACATCCACCTCAATGGTGTGGTGCGTAGCCGACTGGCTGAGTTTGCGGAAGAGAACATGTAGTGACTCTATACGCTCACTGAATCAGTAATCTAAAAACAAAAAGCGCCTCACATTGGAGGCGCTTTTCAATTTAATATTTTGAAGTAAGTCGGCAGAGGTTAGTCTGAATTACTCAGTACCACCAACGGTTAGCGAGTCTAGTTTCAATGTTGGTTGACCAACACCCACTGGTACACTTTGGCCAGCCTTACCACACACACCAACACCACGGTCGATGCTTAGGTCGTTACCCACCATGGACACCTGCTGCATAGCTTCGATACCAGAACCGATTAGTGTCGCGCCTTTCACTGGGTGAGAGATCTTGCCATTTTCAATCATATACGCTTCAGAAGCTGAGAATACAAACTTACCTGATGTGATATCGACCTGACCGCCACCGAAGTTCGGTGCGTAGATACCTTTCTCAACCGTTGCGATGATCTCTTCCGGCGTGTGTTCGCCCGGTAGCATGTATGTATTCGTCATACGTGGCATTGGAAGATGCGCGTATGACTCACGACGACCATTACCTGTCGGTGCAACACCCATTAGACGAGCGTTCAGCTTATCTTGCATGTAACCTTTTAGGATGCCGTTTTCGATTAGCGTATTGTACTGACCGTTAACACCTTCATCATCGACGTTCAATGAACCACGTAGATCCGTTAATGTGCCGTCATCGACAATCGTACATAGGTTTGAGGTTACTTGCTCGCCAACTTTGCCAGAGAATACTGACGACTCTTTGCGGTTAAAGTCGCCTTCTAAACCGTGGCCTACCGCTTCATGCAGCAGAACGCCCGGCCAACCAGAACCAAGAACCACAGGCATTGCACCAGCAGGCGCGGCAACCGCTTCAAGGTTTACTAATGCTTGGCGAATCGCTTCATCCGCAAATTGGTAAGCAACTTGAGTGCCTTTGTCATCACTTAAGAAGAAGTCGTAACCAAAACGGCCACCACCACCAGCGCTACCACGCTCACGACGATCACCCTTCTGTGCAAGTACGCTAATAGACAAGCGAACCAGCGGACGAATATCACCAGCGTAAGTGCCATCAGTCGCAGCAACCAGCATCTGCTCATGCACACCACTTAGGCTTACCGATACTTCAGTCACCATCGGCTCTTTAGTGCGAATGTAAGCATCTAATGATTTTAGTAATTCTGTTTTTTGCTGTTTTTCCCAGCTCGCTAGCGGATTAACTGCATCATAATAAGCTTGGTTAGAGTTGCGTTTGAACGCTTGAACCTTGCCGTTTTGACCTTGTTTAGCAATACCACGAGCCGCAATTGCGCTCTGCTTAAGACCATCCAGTTGGATTTGGTCAGAGTAAGCAAAACCGGTCTTTTCACCAGAAACTGCACGAACACCAACACCACAATCGATATTGAAAGAGCCGTCTTTAATAATGCTGTCTTCTAGCACTAAAGATTCGTGCCAGCTTGACTGAAAGTAGATATCAGCATAATCAATTTGGCGGGTAGCAATGCTCGCCAATGTATCTGCGATATTTTGCTCCGTAAGCCCTGTCGGGTTCAGTAGCGCTTCTTCAATTTGATTAATGCTCATAGATGGCTCTTGTTTGTAATTAAAATTGATTGGTAAATCGAGAGTGTTGCGTGATTGGCATATTTTGCCTAATTGACTCACAACTGGATGTGTCTATCTCAACCACCATACTTTTAGGATCTTGGTCTAACTGTGCGACCACTCGTCCCCATGGATCAACCACCATTGAGTGTCCCCATGTTTCTCTTTGGCAAGGGTGTTTTCCGCCTTGCCCTACCGCGACAATCCACGACTGTGTTTCAATCGCGCGGCATCTTAATAATGCTTCCCAGTGCGCTTGACCCGTTACCGCTGTAAAAGCCGCAGGCACCACAATGATTTGTGCCCCTTGCTTACGTAACTCTGAATACAAGTGTGGAAAGCGCACATCATAACAAATACTCAAACCTAAGCGACCAAAAGGCGTTTCCGCTGTCACAACTTGGTTGCCCGGAGTGAAAATATCCGACTCTCGATAGCACTTATGTGCATCAGCGACATCCACATCAAACATGTGTAGCTTGTCGTAATGAGCAACGAGGCCACCAAAATCATCAATCACCAAGGTTGTGGTAGTCACACCTTTAGCTGTGCTTATCGGCATACTACCAATAACGATCCAAATTCGGTGAAGCTTTGCTAGCTCAGAGATTTTCTTTTGCAGTGGGCCATCATTTAAAGGCTCAGCATACTGGTGATAGTCGGCTTTACTGCCAAAAACTAACGCGTTTTCAGGGCACAAAACCCACTTAGCCCCTAACTCTTTGCACTTTGCTACTTCTTGAGCAAGGTACTCAAAGTTCACTTCAGGGCCTGGGCCAGATGTCATTTGAATCAACCCAACACAATCCATGTGTATCGCTCCTCCATTCATTATGATTCAGAAATCAGCATTTCACCGTATATTCGCTGATTAGGATACTAAGGTCTTTTCGGCTAATTTAAGGCCTATTCGGCTAATTTTCTCAGCTTCTCTGGCAGCTGGAACTCACCAGAGCTACGAGAAAGCTCGCTCACCGTTGGTGAATCCAATGGCCCTTTCACCGAGTAATTAACTTGGGTAAAGACTTCAACCACTGGCGAAATAACCGTGGTCACCGCCAATACGTACAGCGCCGTTTGAGGGGTTACCGCAAAGGCCGTTAATACGGGAATACCCGAGGTAATATCAGGGGTAAAGTTCACCTCAGCATCAACCTGACGCGTGTTGAGGTTAGCGATGCCTTTGATTTTCATCTCACCGGCGACCGCATCCATATTCAGATCATTGGTCAGGAAGATGCCATTTTGAATCTCGCCCGTTCCGGTGATGCTGTTGAATGCCATACCTTTATCAAACACGTCTGAGAAATCGAGCTGCATCTTACGGATGATCGAATCTAGGCTAAACAGACCAAGCAATCGAGCAGCGCCGCTCACATCCGAGATAATGCCTTTACCAAACTTGGTTTTAACGTTGCCATCAAGGGTATCCATTTTGATCCCCCAAGGCGAGCCGTCCCAATTTAGTTGGCCTTCCAACGCAAATGGCGCTTTTTGAATCCCGGAAGTAATACCAAAGCGCTCCATGAGTTCGCTGTTGTTTTCACCTTCAACATCCACGGTTAACGATGAATGGCTCTTGTCACCTTGCAGTTCCCACCAGCCACTCACATCCGCTTTGTTGCCACCACTTCGAACCTGGATTTTGTTCCACTCGATACGGTCTTCGTTCCTCGTCATTTCAACGTCGACCCTACCAACCTTGTAGCCTTGCAGCCAAAAGTCGTTCAGCGTCAGGGTCAGGTTTGGCATCGCATCGTGGATCTTTCTATCCAATTTGGAGATCAATGGCGCAGCTTGTTCTTTGCGTTGCAGCAGTTGCTGATCTTGGTTGTTCTTATCACTCCACTCAGGCACAAACAAATGCAGACGATCCAGTGAAACCGTCAAATCGTAAGGTGGCAGGTAGTTAATATCCCCTTCTAGCTCTTGGCTAGACACTTCCATTTGCCACGCTTGTTTGTTCTTGCGAGCACTAAAATCGACATCATTCCAAGAGATACCACCCAAGATCAGCTCTTTACTCTCAAAGGTAATACGGCTTGGCGCTGGGATGGTTGGCGTGTTCATTTGGCTAAGCACAGCCGTTGAAGGCTTTACTGGTTCCATCACAACCGATAACCAATCATCGGCATTGAATTTGTCAGTACGAATCAGTGCGTGATGGCCCACCACCGGGCTAATTTTATAGCCACCACGACCGAGCACTAAGTTAGTCGCCGTTAACTCAGGCACGTCGCCTGTGATATCAATCTCAGCTTGGTACTTGGTGTTTGGCAATTGCAGGCGCGCGGTAATCGTCTCTTGGTTACCCGATGCCTGTAGCCTTGCAGAGCCACTTTCTAGTGATTTTTTCTCCACTGGATACGGGTAATCACTCGCCAAGTATTTTAGGTCTGACTGTAAGTCTAGTTGGTAGGTAAAGCCGATATCATTAAGCTGGATATCAATCTGACTTTGCCATTGCGCATGACCTGACAAACGACTCAACCATTGCTCACCAATGTAAGGTTCTAGAGGTTTAACATCCCAATCACCTAACACATCAATATCAACTGCATAGCCAGGACCATCATTCAGGCCTTTAAAATCAAGCGAGATACCTTGGTTAAGCAGATCAGCAGCGAGGCCATTTGCCGTCACCACATCATTATCAAATTCAATGCGACCCGTGGTGTTCTCAAGCACCATTGGTGGCGCTTCAATCTCAACATGGTTGCCACTTAAGTCGGCGTAACCCCACGCTCTTGCTTCTTTTTCAGAATCAAACGGAATATTAAGCTGAAATTCAGAAGATACATCACCACTCACTTGAAGTGCGGTTAAGGCTGCGCCTACCGAACCCACCAGTGGCGAAGACGTCATGTAATCGCGTACTGCGTTGCCAGACGCCGTCGCTTTAGCTTCAATCTCAATATGGCCGCCTTCCCCTAAATAAGGAATACGTCCAGTGATTCGGTCGGCCGTCACATCCATCAATTGAGCGGAACGAGAGTCCAGATGCATCGCATCATTTTCAAACAACAGATCAAGCTGAAGGTCAGTAATCAATGGCCATGCGGTATCAAAGCTGAATTTCGCATCGTCTAAACCCACCCAAACTTGGAAAATACCATCGTGGTTAGTGTATGGGTATTGAGACAAATCACCATGCCACAACAGTTTTACGGTATCCGCTTTACCTGCTTGAATCGCAGTTGAAAGGTAGTCTGTTAGGTCTTGCCCAAGAGCCAGCGTAGGTAAGTAGCGCCATGTTTCACCGACATTGTAAGCGTCCGCTTCGCCGTAGAAGGATAAAAACGGGCTCGCATCCTTTGGGAAATCTAAGCGGAATGCGCCTAGTACTTGTAAATCTGGCGTTGCCGCTGTGATTTTGTCCGACCACAGTTTCCAGCCGTTTTCATCTTGCTGCCAAACAATATCAACCTGACCTTGTTTGATATTCAAAGGCGCTTGGAAGACATCACCATAAGGGAACACATCGTCAATAACGTGCAGGCTAGCTTTCGCTTCTGATGCCGAACCAAACACATTGCCGGACACTTGGCTAAAGCCTGGGACTAGTTCCCACTGCTCGATAGCAAGATCAGAAAAGCTGGCTGAATAACGTAAACTGTCGATTCCTGAATCCATAGAGACACGGATATCAGAAACAGTGCCGCCCGGCGCCAATACGTTAATCATTTTGGTTGATTGTTCAGAGTCAGGCAGCAGCTTAATCAGCGGAGTAATGGTCGCAATATCCAGCTCGGAAACGTTGAGTTGCCATGGACCTTGGTTCCACTTGAACGCTACGTCAAGTTCCGGCCAAGGTGTGTCATCCGTTCTAAGGTTTAGTGAGTGACCATTTACTTGCCAGCCATCATCTGTCGGGGACAACTTAAAGACACCGGACTCAAGCATGAGGTCATGCTCGCCATCTTCGTTCCATGTCAATTCTGAGGGTAAAACCTCAACATAAGCGCTTACCGGTTTGCTATTTCGCAGCGTAAGCCAGCTATTCAAGCTCACTGTACCCGTTTCAATGCCGGATTCCGCCTGCATATAGCGAGTTAACCAAGGCTTAACCGAGATACTGTCGGCACTGACATAAAACTCACCGGTCATATCCGTTAACGAGCCGCCATCAATAAAGTTAGCGCTCACTGACAAAGAGTTTAGATTAGCGTCTTTAATACTCACCACACCTTCCGCAAGGTGATGTTTACCTGAGTTTTGCCATTTCAGAGTTTCGATATCAAGCTGACGTTCTTCATCAGAGATAGTGCGATATAAAAGAGTGGAATCTTTGGCGGTCACATCCACCAAAGTTTTCAGAAGTAAATTATCGAGCTCTTGTATCACTCGCTTGGAGGAACCGGGATCTTTAGGTTCGTCTTTGCCGTTTTGTCCGGCAAACAGATCAATAGAGCGGATATCAAGATACATTTGATTCATGACCAAGTCGGCCACAACTGGGCGCATCTGTACGACCGATTGAATCAAGTCAAACTCGACTTCAACACGCTCGACAGAAAAGCTCACATCTTCCGCATTGGGAAGACTGGCTTTAACGCCTTGCAGAGCAATAGAGGGGTGAGTGTTACGCCAAAAACCGCCCACGTCTTGAATCGAAAAATCAAAACCGGAATGTTGGTTTACCCAAAGCTCAATTTCAGATTGATACTTGTTTAAATTGGGCAAGGCTACACGCAGTGTAGTAACGGCAATGGCTAGCGTTACTAAGAGAGTAACCACTAACCATAAACATGCACGTAGAATCAGAGTAACGCTTGAGCTCACAAAATTTCCATTACATCATAACAACATCAAACTGCTCTTGTATGTACAGAGGCTCAGCCTGGATTTTAACTTGCTTACCAATAAAGACTTCAAGCTCCGCAAGCGCATGAGATTCATCGCCCTCTAACGCCTCAGCTACGGCAGCTGCCGCATAGACCACAAATTTATCGGCGTCGTACGCACGGTTCACTCGCGTGATCTCTCGAAGAATTTCATAACAAACGGTTTCAACTGTCTTCACACTGCCGCGGCCTTCACAAGCAGGACAGCTCGAACACAGGATATGCTCAATACTTTCACGAGTACGTTTACGAGTCATCTCAACCAGACCAAGCTGCGTGAAGCCATTAATATTGGTTTTCACACGATCTTTGTCGAGCGCAGCCTCTAATGAAGTTAGTACTCGCTTACGATGTTCCTCAGACAACATATCAATAAAGTCGATAATGATAATGCCACCTAAGTTACGTAGACGCAGCTGACGAGCAATCGCTTGAGTCGCTTCTACATTGGTGTTGAAAATCGTCTCTTCTAGATTACGACGACCAACAAACGCGCCAGTGTTGATATCAACCGTGGTCATCGCTTCAGTTTGGTCGATAATCAGATATCCACCAGACTTTAATTCAACTTTACGATCCAATGAACGCTGAATTTCGTTCTCGGTATCGTACATATCAAAGATAGGCTTATCACCTTCATACAGCTCAAGCTTGTCTGTCAGCTCAGGCACGTATTCAGAGGTAAACTCTTTTAGGTTTTCATATTCTAGACGAGAATCGACCTGAATCTTGCTCAGCTCAGTACCGACAAAGTCACGCAAGATACGCTGGCTTAAGCAAAGCTCACCATACAAACGAGTACGCGCCTTGTGCTTACCACGACGCTCTAATACTTTAAGCCATAATCGCTTCAAGAATGCGGCATCTTGTGCCAACTCATTTGAATCTGCACCTTCTGCGGCAGTGCGGATGATGAAGCCACCATGTTCGTCACAGTAACGAGACACGACTTTTTTAAGGCGGTTACGTTCAGACTCGCTATCGATACGTTGAGATACACCAACATGACTTGCACCCGGCATAAATACCAAATAGCGAGACGGCAGAGTGATATCAGTGGTTAAGCGGGCACCTTTAGTACCAAGAGGGTCTTTGACCACTTGCACCACAATGTCTTGCCCTTGACGAACAAGCTCTGAAATATCACGAACCTGAAATTGCTTCTTTTCGTTTTCAGCGACACATTCAGTGTGTGGGACAATATCAGAGGCGTGTAAAAAAGCTGCTTTCTCAAGGCCTATATCCACAAAAGCCGCCTGCATTCCCGGAAGAACACGGCTTACACGTCCTTTATAGATATTTCCTACGATACCGCGTCGAGCATCTCGTTCGACATGGATCTCTTGAAGAGCCCCCCCTTCAATCATGGCCACACGAGTTTCACTCGGGGTCACGTTCAGCAACAATTCAGCACTCATGGTGCACCTCAGATTAGTAATTATAAGAATTCTTGCAGTAGCTGGTCCGTTTCAAATAAAGGTAAGCCGACAACGGCGTAATAACTACCTTCGATTCGGGTGACAAAACGTCCGCCCAAACCTTGGATCCCATAGCTACCGGCTTTATCGCATGGCTCCCCTGTTTGCCAGTATTGTTCTATTTCTTTTTCACTGAGGGGTTTAAACCATACGTCGGTAATAATGATTTCTGTTCTTTGTTTTTCTTCTGAAACCACAGAAACCGCCGTCATCACTTGGTGACGTTCATTCGCTAACTGAGTAAGCATGCGCTTAGAGTCAGCAAAATCGGTGGGCTTCTCGAGCACTTGTCCTTGGCTTACGACGACCGTGTCAGAACCAAGAACGACTATATCAGTGCCATGATCTACAGTATCAGAACTAGGAACGACATGCTGCCTTTCAGAAGGGTTATCTTTCAATAAAGACAACGCAGCTAAAGCTTTATCTAAAGATAGTCGCTTAACATACTCTTCGGCGGTTTCTTGAGCGTGTTTACACTCTTCAACATCGGTTACAAGGACAGAAAACTCATACCCGAGTTGAGATAGCAATTCTTTGCGGCGTGGAGAACCGGATGCCAAAACTAAATGTTTCTTTTCCATCGTCACGCTACCTCACATGCCAATGGCGACGCACGCGTCTCATTAATAAAAACATCCAAGGCCAAAGTATACAGTTTATCAATGCGCTCCATAACGATAACGGATTGAAAACAACATCTTGGATCAAATATTCACCAAAGAAGATCAACACCTCAAACAAGACCGTTAACGCGGCAATGATCATCGCTTGCTGCCATAACGCCATGTTACGAATGACGAGGAAGTTCATCGCAATAATGTACATCACTATTGCCATCATCATGCCTCGAATACCCAGAGTAGAGCCGATCAAAAGGTCCCACAGTAAGCCTAGAATCAAAGCACTACCCACGTTAACACGATGCGGTAGAGCCAGAACCCAGTAACACGTAACCAGCAGTAACCAAGAGGGTCTAAATAAATCTAAGCTACCAGGCCAAGGGATCGTCTGCAGAATCAGTGCTATTAAAAATGAGCAGAAAATTACTACCTTGCTTCTCAAAACGCTATTGGCCATCTTCGCCCTCTAACAATGCTTGTTCTATGCTCGATTGATCCGCTTGCATCTGTTTGTTTTCATCAGGCCATACAAGCAGCAGGTATCTGAGCTTATCGAACTCAACCACAGGCTCTGCTTTAATCACAGCGAACTCACGTTTCGGGTCGTAATCAACGGCAGTAACATAGGCGACTGGATAACCTTCTGGGTATACACCACCAAGACCCGATGTCACCAACAGATCTTCTTCTTGTATATCGGTACTGGTTGGAATGTGCTCTAGCTGGATCTCATCAATCATGCCATTGCCCGAAGCAATCACACGGATGTCATTACGAATAACCTGAACAGGAATCGCATTGTTTGCATCAGTGAGTAGTAATACACGACTATTATGAGCAGCAACGAAAGTGACTTGGCCGACAATGCCTTTTTCGTTGATCACCGGCTGACCTTCATACACCCCATCAATCTGACCTTTGTCGATCACGACTTGATGGCGATATGGTGAAGTGTCTACCGCCATAACTTCTGTAACGACTTTCTTCTCATCACGGATAAACGGCGAGCCTAACAGCTTACGAAGGCGCTTGTTTTCTTCTTGATATTGCTCAAGCAGAATCAGCTCACTCTTCAGACGCAAGACTTCTCGTTTAATATTATGGTTGGATTCAATTAACCCTTTGCGAGTGCTAAAACGGTCGTAAACACCATCGAACATAGTGCGAGGCAAGTTGGCTGCATATTGAATAGGCGCAACCATGCTGTTTAATAGATAGCGAACATTTGAGAAAGCATCTAAACGACTATCAGCCAGCATAAGGCTGGCTGATAAAATTACAGCAAAAAACAGGCGCAATTGTAGAGAGGGACCTCTACCAAAAATTGGCTTCATTCTATATTTGGTCCTAGAGCTACATTTGATCCTATAGACAAGGTCCTAGACTCTTTACATAAAACTAGATAAGAAAAGAGCCTAACACTAGATATTATTCTTCGCTGAACAGATCGCCGCCGTGCATGTCGATCATCTCTAGCGCTTTACCGCCACCTAGAGCAACACACGTTAATGGCTCTTCTGCAACAACAACAGGGATACCTGTTTCTTCTGTTAACAGACGATCAAGGTCTTTAAGCAGTGCACCACCACCTGTTAGTACCATACCGTTTTCTGAGATATCAGAAGCCAGCTCTGGTGGACACTGTTCAAGTGCAACCATCACTGCAGATACGATGCCAGATAGAGGTTCTTGAAGTGCTTCAAGGATTTCGTTTGAGTTTAGGCTAAAGCTACGAGGCACACCTTCAGCAAGGTTACGACCACGTACTTCGATCTCTTCTACTTCATCGCCAGGGTAAGCTGAACCGATTTCGTGTTTGATCTTCTCTGCTGTCGCTTCACCGATCAAGCTGCCGTAGTTACGACGAACGTAGTTGATGATCGCTTCATCAAAACGGTCACCACCGATACGTACAGAAGACGAGTAAACCACACCGTTTAGTGAGATAACTGCAACTTCAGTAGTACCACCACCGATATCAACAACCATTGAACCCGTTGGCTCAGAGACACGTAGGCCAGCACCAATCGCAGCAGCCATAGGCTCATCGATTAGGTAAACCTCACGAGCACCAGCACCTAACGCTGATTCACGGATAGCACGACGCTCAACCTGCGTTGAACCACAAGGTACACAAACCAAAACACGAGGACTTGGTTTAAGCACACTGTTGTCATGCACTTGTTTGATGAAGTGCTGAAGCATTTTTTCCGTTACGTAAAAGTCGGCAATTACACCGTCTTTCATTGGACGGATCGCTGAAATGTTACCAGGCGTACGACCAAGCATTTGCTTAGCAGCGTGACCAACAGCAGCGACACTCTTTGCAGAACCCGCACGATCTTGGCGAATAGCTACAACTGAAGGCTCATCAAGAACAATGCCTTGGCCTTTTACATAAATAAGGGTATTGGCTGTACCTAAATCAATCGATAGGTCGTTTGAAAACATGCCACGAAGTTTTTTAAACATATTCTTCGCTCATCCTGCAAGAATTAGAAGACAAAAATTGCACTAAATGTACCAATGCCTTGCTGTTACGGCAAGGCATTGAAGTACAAACATGGACTGAAACCCGCAATTTCTTACAGATTCCTAACTTAAGGGGCAAAAATTATATTATTACTGACCTGTTAAGCCACTTTCACCTCGGTAGATCACACGATCGTTACCGCGGTAGATGCCAAATGTGACGACGGTGGAGGGATCTTCATCACCTAGTTGGCGCCAGTTGTAACGTAGCCATGGTTGATCTTGATCACCACCACTACATGAGATGTTATTTCCGCCATCGCTATCAGGCTCAGAGTCATCCATTCTTAACCACAGACGAACTTGCTCACGTGGCGCATCTGTTCCTACTGGCGTATTTTGGTTTGCTGTGACGTCTTCCTCGCCATCATCAACACTTCCACTACCGCTCAGTGAAGCTAAAGTGGTTGTCGCCCCTTCACTATGCCAAATAACTTGTTTACAAGTATTTGAGCCATTGAAGGTACTGCGATTATCATCATCGTTAACAACAAACTCGCTGCCATCCCAGAACTCAGCACGCAGTGGAACAGTTAGAGTAGTACCGGAACTACCACCAATATCATCTAGCGCCATTCGGCCATAACGAGCAGGAGGCTGAACTGGGAATGCTGCCGAATCGGTCACAGGGTCAGAATCCGTAAATGACACAGGATCAACTCCTGTCACTGTTAAACCAAAGTTAGTGGCTATTGAACTAGCATCACTAGTATTAAAAGGAGCATCTCTGCGGCTAACGTCATCTGAATCCGTAACTCGTTGAAGAACAGCGGCGCTGTCATTCAATAACCAATGTTTACGATCCGCAGACCAAGACCCAACATCCGTATCTAGCAAGAAGCCGTTATCTATATTGCTATCATCTAGAACACCAAAACTAGCTTGTAGGTCTGAACTGAAGAATCGGTAGTTATTGAGCGCATCATCCGTATCACTCTCACCTGATGCCATTGGATATACTTGGTGAACTGTAGAGTCATAAGGTTGACTTAGGTACGCAATATTATTTTGGTCCGCAACAATCCATTCCGGAGTACCTTGAACAAAGAATTTAGGATAAAAGCGACCTATCGATTTGCTGCCAGATAAGCCACCTAAAATTGAACCGTAGAAACTCCCAGTTTCTGTCGCAATAAAGTTAAAGCTACCCGCTTCTGAGTACTTCAAACTATCGAACTTATAACCTTTATTCGCCTGGTCATTCGACGAAATTTGTTTAGTTAACTGAGCTACAGGGGTTAAATCACCTAACTTAGCGTCAGGATAAACCGTAATTAGAGGTGTATCTAAAGTCGTTGTAACTTCGACGCTTGCTGTCGACTTAAAGTAATTGTTCGTCAACAAGTTATCATTAGTGCAAACTGCAGATGAATCAGTATGCTTTATTGGACGAGCATAAACATCAAATGACTCTCTAGCACCAATGAAACTGTCTGAGTCTTTCTCGTTGCTGTTTCCATCCGAACTCTTATTAGTACAAATTGCAAATTTCCAAGGTCGGACATAGACCTCAACGACACCTTCTAACGAATCCCAACTGTCACCATCATTATCTTCACAATCATACCCCGTTGGACATTCAAAAGTAGGGTCTGAAAGTTTGAAGCTAACTTTACCCGCTTCACTGTAAATAACGGAACCTGTAGTTTGAGCGGAACTATCAAATTCAAAAATTACCGAAGTATCGCTCCAATCGCTCTTACTTTTTACCAATAAGTTTCCATCAACGGCTCCCTGGGCAGAAGTGGGGTTCACCAATGAAAAGTCCGAGACATTGAGAGTTTTATCCCCTTGATAGCCAGAAACAGGTGTTGCCGTATCATCTTTACAAGCCAAAGCTTTCAGGTTAAAGCTCGCACCCAGACCGGCTACAGCATATATATCGCTCGCTTCAAATTTGTATAGCGATACTAAAAAGTCGCCAGAGTCACTTTGATTGGAGTCTGACGCCAATTCAGCCTCAATTTTATAAGTACCAATTGAGTCAGCATCTAAACCTAGCGTTAATATCCCTGATGAATTTGTCGAATAAGAGTTACCACCGTTATGACGCCCCTCAATAACACTATCAACATTTATGCCGGTAGGTGTCGTAATGTAAACTTCAATTGACTCCGTCGCTGGTTTTCCTTGGGTATCAGTCACTTTTACTGTCACTTGTGGGGTTTCACACAATAAAGAGAAATCTTTGTTAGGTGTCAGATCTAATTGATAATCTGATGGTTGCACAGGACAAAACTGACCATCATCAATAATTTTTCCATCAGGTCGTAATTCTATATTTTTCGCTGTTACTCGACCATTTATAAGACCGTTGCCACCAGTAACAAGGACTTTATCGCGACTAAAAATAAGCGCATTCAGATTCCTTTCTACTTGGACTGAGGCATTATGACCTTTATAATTTTCAGCCCATATAGATAGTTTAAAATCGTTATTAATGACCTGCCCAGCCCCGGACAATTCAAAACTATTCACATAGATCTTAGTATCTTGAGATAAAATTATTTTACCACTAGCACCGACAATCAAGTGCTCAATATAATAAGTATCTCCAGTCAAGTTAATCGTACCTGAACCTCCAGCGGATACTGTATTGTACTTACCGCTAACCAAGTTAATTTCTTGCCAACCAGCATCCACATTTTGACCTGTTGGTAAATCTAAATCGACAATATTAGGCTCAGCTATATATAGCGATGAGTTCTCTACACACTCCTTGCCATCACATTGTGTCTTTGGGTTTACCGTTGGATTTGCAGGATCAACCCATATACCTACTTGCCCACTAGACTGGTAGGTACCTTCAATCTGAATAGAGGGCGTATTTGAGGTCCATAATAAGCGACTATTATCCCCCCAAGACTGAACCACATGCGGAGCAACATCACATATATCTAGCGGTATGTCTTCAAGCTCAAAAGCAAAGTAACCAACCTCTTCCGGTATATGAGTACGGTCCCTAAAATCTTCATCGACAACAAAACTCACCTGGCCGTTATTGATATTACATCGACGTAACCAGCCTCCGTGTCCACCAGCCCTCTCTTGTTTATTGGCGATGATCCCATCAATATTCGTTAGAGAGGTGGTAGCATACTTATCCTCACAGCCATCCAACATTGGGTCATTACCGTTTTGACTGGGTGTATCATACCCTCTTGCAAATTGAACCTCATACCCATCGACTTCAAGATTGGAGTTGGTTGGTAATGTTGCTAAAAACGCTATTTTTTCATCTTCATAATCGAGATTACTGTTGTGAGAAGCACTAAGTTCTAAAAATAGATCGACATAAGATCGCTCATTAGTTCTCTTTACCTTTCCTGATGTCATCCACTTCGTACTATTATTCCGAGTTTGGATTTGATGTAACACCATAGGGTTTGAAGAGAACGTCCCTCCTCCAAAATCACTGTAGAAAACTCTATCATTGTCGTTTGAACCAGACTTTGCACTTGCTTCATCTGTCTCTAAGTAACCCGCAATTACTTGATGTCCATTAAAATCAGCAACCCCAGGTTCAATCGCAAGATAGCTAACCTCTGTCATTGGTTGACTAGTTAAATCAGAACCACCTCCATTCTTTGGGGCTTTAATTTGTTCAATCGTTGCTTCCGTTTTCGTAACATTAGTCACAACTAACGTTGCGGGAGCATCTGAATCCGGATTACTTGGATCAATAGTTGGCATGACAAACACAAGTGGCGTATTCGTAAAAGGTTTATTCAGTGGAATCTTACATTCTGAGCCTGTGCATTGCGCAACTCCGAACTGGTATAGCGCCTGCGGTGCATAACTTGGAGGTGGTTGAGTTATATCATCATCACACTTAAGTTCGCTTGCCCCATCACCAGAAACCGCAATTGCTGCAGAAAGTCCTGATAGGTCAGCATATTGACGAGTTCCCACTTGTCGCCAAGAGCTTCCTTCCCATAAATTATAAGTTAGCCATCCTGACTTATTCGTAACACTCTCATATTCAAGCCAAACCTCATAAAACTCACCATTCGATGTTTCATTATCATCAATGACAGGGTTTCGAACGCCACTATCATTGCTCCAAATTGGTGTCGGGCTACCGCCATTTCTTTTCGTCGCATATATAGTATCTTCCCCAGACGATGGAGCTAATTTAAACCATACGGAAAAATCATCTCCAGCATGAAGTGAGCTACATTGAGACGATGAAAAATCAGCAAAAGAAGGAAAAGAAACAAACAACAGTGTCAATATTATACTTAGATGCTTCATTCAGCCTCCTTTACCCAAACTTCTTGAATACGCTGTACTTGGTTAATACCTGAACCGCAAACAGCAGTAGATTCAATTTTGAAAAAGCCAACGCCATCTAAAACGCCGATTTGTCGACAAGTTAATTGGTTTACAGTACAGATAGTCGACATACCACTACTCACTTGGTTTGAGTTTAAGTTGCTACACACAGTACTCACAGTCGTTGAAACTGCAGGCGAAACAGTCAAAGGGTAAACTTGGGTGAGTGCCCACTCATTAGCGGAGTGTGCTAATAGCCAAGCCTGTGTTCCGAGTTGTTTGCGGGTCAATGTATCGTGATTTGACCACTGGACTTGCACTAGAGAAGTCGCGAGGAAGCCCATCACCACAATAACAAATACTGCGACGACCAAAACACTGCCTTGTTGGGATGATTTACTATGGCGCATTAAGTACCTGCACATCTTGTTGGTAAACACTTACTTCATTGTTTTGCTCAAGTACAAGATCGATGTGAATCACGCCACCTCTTTGTAAACTTGGCTCTTCGTAACGAAAATTACTGTCGGCATAATTGATGCTATCCGCAACGGTCACTCCATTACGCTGGATTAGACCTTGATTCTGAATAGTATCGTTTACTAAACAGTAACTCACAGAGGCACTTTCATCGTAGATATAGTGGCGCTGAGCGATTGAGTGGCTACTAATACTGATAGAAGGAGCCGTAAATACATTACCGGTTGAAACCAAGCCCGAAACTGGAATTCGCTTAGTTGAACCAGCCACCAACTCAGAGTACGCGGTTGGATTAATAATAAGGAAATCATCTGCATCGAGTATTGGGGAGTCTTGGCCGATAATAAAATTCAGTTCATCTGTCGCTTCATCAAGGTGATAAAAGCCTGAGTATTTAATAGCGTAAAAGGTAAGACATTTTTGAGCAAAAACCGAAGCCGGAGTAATACTCGAATCAAAACTGTTAGGGACCGCGTGACTGATTTCTCGCGACATTTTCTCAACAACAAACTGCCCTTTTACTTGCACCTTTTGTCTATCGATAGTGTCGACATAACCTTTCATGCCGTATTCAACAAAGCCTGCGATCGCTAAGCCAATCACACCTACGACAACAATCGTTACAATCATCTCAATTAAGGTGAAACCACGTTGCTTCATTAGTAGTTCCCCTTGTAAGCGATCACGCTATAACGGTTATTACCACCAAAGATCTGTAACTCAATACGCTTCATCGTGCCAATAGCGTTATCGTTAATACCATCCATGTTTTGATCGTAAAATACGGAGACTTCAACTCTAAAATTGGCATAACTGCCTTCAATATTTTCATCTAGGATATTAGCAAGTGGGTACTTAATAGGTGATACACATGCTGATTCAGTGGTATCGGTGTACCAACAGCCAATATAATCATCGACATCATTAAAAGCAGCGGGCGTTGCCTCTGAGCCATCAACACCAAGTTCATTAGGCGCAGAACAAGCAGTCACACCTGCATCCCCACAACGCACCAGACCACCATAAAAATCACTGTGTTCATCAAAACCACGTGCCAATATTTGGTTCATCAAACTCTGACCTAAGGCCACGGAACGGTTTTGATACTGTGGGTCTGCTGAACTTGCCACTTGTGGTGCTAAAAAACTGGTAATCGTGACCATCGCAATACCCAAAACGATAATCACAACAATACTTTCAATCAGAGTAAAACCACGTGAGCGAATCATAGACATGCTCCCTCACGCACATAACCTTGAGAATTAATACAGACTTGGGCGCTATTTCTCGAAGTGGTTGAGTTAATCGTAATGTCCACTCCAGCACTTACTGAAGGGTTCCCCAATAAATCAAAGTCGATAACAGTATTCGCTGGAGAAAACGTTATATCTGATATACGTACATAATCGCTACGCGCATCGGCTTGTGACTTTTGAGCGCTGTTCGATAGATTTAAACTGCAAGCGGTGACAGAACCTAGACAGTTACTATTTATAGCAAGGCGAAAACTGTCATTAGCCGCTGAAACATTCGATTGCATTCGATTGACTTGGATTTGGCGAATTACGGAAATGGTTTGCTCTTGCGCAGTAAAAGTAGAATAGCTAGAGGTACCAGCGAAGCGACTTGCAGCAAAGGTGGAAACAATACCGAGGATAATGATAACGATGATCAGCTCTACCAGAGTAAAGCCTTTGGATGTGGGGCTGTTATCCATAATGAGCCTCTAACTGCCTAGCGAATACTGATTATACAAGATAACGAAACTGATGATCTTATGTATATAAATTGTTTTGATATTTAAGAGCGATAGAAAGACAAAGGCCGACAAAAGTCGGCCTAAAATCTAGAGAATATTCACTGGTAATTATAAGCCACAGTTTCCATCGGCACCATCAACAACCAATACAGTCGCAGGAGTATCCGCATCAATAGCTGCTGTATACTGAACACATTGAGTTGTGTAACCATCAATACCAATGTCAATAGTAGTATTCGTAGGATCAGATGCATCATCTTCAGAGCTAGCTAAAACTACAAACTCATTTGATACATCTAAGGTTTGCATGATACCGCCTTGGTTAGCAGTTTCATCGTTAACCGCGACTGGGTAACCAAAACTATGGGCTATACCTTCAACTACAGTACCCGGATTCTCATCATCAGTAAAAGCGGTATATGTTGTAGCTTCAATGCCGTTGATTGCCGCCTTACCATAAGAGATCCCCATAGCTCCTGCTACAGCCCCACGTAAGCCTTCCAATGTTGCAGTGCGCGCATCATCTTGCAGGTTTAGGAAACGTGGTGCCGCAGTTACAGCAAGAATACCTAGAATAACAATTACAACCACTAGTTCGATTAGGGTGAAACCGCCTTGTCTTTTCATAGTTAAGCTCTCTCTATGTTTAATTTTACGCAGACTTACTGCAAAGTTACGGTCACACGACCAGTTTTAATTTCGTAAACAAATTCATGCTCGGTACTACCTTCTAATTGAACGTAAGTACAGGTTGCATCACCTGAATTCGCTTGCGCTGAATATTTGTAATTTGAGTCATTAGCGACATCTGAAACCGCACCTACTTTAGGTGGATTTTGCAGCAAGTTTTCCATCAACTTAGAACATGTTTCATCTGAAATATCTTGTGGAGCAGTGCTCGAGTTATTGTTCAGAGTCCACGGATAGCCATCACGAAAGTCGGTCTCGACGTTGTTACTGTTCTTTGATCTTGTTAACCAAAAATCAACACCATCATAGTTTACAGTATTGTATGTTTCAACACCTATCTTCTCTGATGGCCTAGCTTCTGCTTCCCACTGTGCTCTTGCCGACAGTACTGCTGTCGCAAAACCACCAGCAACGCCTTCAATGCTTGATTTCTTGGCTTCATCTGTCACATCTAAGAAGCGAGGTAGGGCGGCAACCGCCAATAAACCTACGACTACGATCACTATGACTAATTCGACAAGGGAGAAACCCTTTTGATTCTTAAGCATTTTCTACCTACTCATCTAATTATTAACGCGCATTATACATTCGCGCTCGTATAAAACCATAAAAAAACTGTCAATATTTTCACAAAGCCAAAATATTGGCTTTCACACTAAATCTTTCTCTTTCGAGCAATATATCTATCTGATATTTATCAGTATAATGATAACTGCAGTGAAAGTGTATGTTATCACTTTTATCTTCAACACTTGGAGAGCTTAGCCCTAAAATGCTCCCTTGAGGATATAATTGATTCAGCCAATAGTTACAGTCTCGCTCCGTACCTTGGATAGGCATTACCCACCCAGTTCTGCTGTAGATCTTTGGGGGTTGCGAGCCTTCGTCTTGCCCAGCACCCGATAACAAATACTGCTGTTTGAACAAATTGGCTTGCTCTAAAATCCGCTTGCTCGCGACGATAAATGCCGTGTTAGTCGCTTCCTCTTCTACCGTTTTGAATGCCGAAAGCACACCGACAATAAGAAAAAGAATAACCACAGTCCAAATAACAAAACGTGAGCGTTGTAGGTTATTTAGCATTCCCTAGCCTTTGATTGCATCCAACATTCCCCACATCGGCAAGAATATACCTAGCGCCAAAATCAGCACCATGCCCGCAACGATGGTTAACAAAATGGGTTCAATTCTGGCGGTTAAGGTTTTCAGATCGTAATCGACTTCGCGGTCATAAAAATCAGCTACTTCAAGTAAGAGCTCATCAATACGGCCCGTCTCTTCACCGACGGAGATCATTTGTATCACGAGGGGTGTGAAAATTTCGCTGTTAATCGCGGTCGATGAAACTGTACTACCGGCTTCAATGGCCGACTTCATCGCTTGAACTCGCAACTCTAGAAAACGGTTATCTAAGGCTTCCGCCGATAACGCTAGCGACTGATTCAGTGGAACACCGGCTTTTAGCATCAAAGCAAAAGTACGCGAGAAGCGTGACAACAGTGCTCGATTCACCACTCCGCCAATGACCGGCATTTTTAAGCGTAATCGATCCCACTTCTCGAGCCCTTTGTCTGTCTTAACCCAGGCTTTAAAAGCAAAGATAAGACCAAAGATCACGCCAAGCATTAAGCCCCAGTAATTCACAAAGAACTCAGACATACCAATCAAGATACGAGTTGGCAGCGGCAAGTCGACACCAAAGCGCGCAAACATGCTTGAGAACTGTGGAATCACCTTGATGTTAAGAATGAACATTGCGATCAAGATAAAACTGATCACGAATGTTGGGTAACGCATCGCAGTCTTAATTCGTTTGCGAGTCTCAACTTCCTGTTCGTAGTATCCAGCTAATTGCAGTAAAGCCTGATCTAGACGACCTGTGTTTTCACCAACACCAATCATCGAGACAAACAACGGACTGAATACCTTTGGGTGCATTTGCATTGATGCCGCTAGCCCGCGACCATTAGTTAGCTCAGCAACCACCTCTTCCAAAGCGGCTTTCAACTGCTTATTTTCACAGTTTTGAGTTAGGCCTTTCATCGATCTTAATAGTGGTACACCTGCTTTGGTTAGGCTGTATAACTGTCGACAAAACAGAACCAAGACTTCAAGCGGAACATTCGGCGAAAATAGGCTCGATACATCCATATCTAAGACTGAACCACCACTTTTACCCAATTTGATAGAGGTTGGAATGATCCCTTTACTCATCAAGCTTTCAGCAGCAAGATCTTCGTTATTCGCGTCTAATTGCCCACTTACTTGGCTACCATCAGAGCTGCGACCTACATAACGATACGTTGGCATATCATTCCACCCCTACAGATAAATTGGGTCAGTGGCACCGGACGCATCGCCTTCGCCAAGATGCATTATCTCATCAAGACTCACGACACCTTGCAGAGCCAGCTCCATCGCAGAAGCTAACAACGGTTTGTAGTTTTCAGACTGTCTCGCCGTTTGAGCAAAACCAACCGCATCGTTCGCTCTCAGTGCATCCATCATGTTTTGCTCTAGCTCCAACATTTCAAATACACCAATTCGCCCGCGGTAACCGGTTAAGTTACAGTTCTGGCAACCACGGCCTTTCATAAACGGCACACCCACTTGGTTAGGGAAACGGACGCTCAGCCACTGCTTGCGAGGTTCATCTAACTCATCCTCAACCTTACAATCGGTACACACTTTACGAACTAATCGCTGTGCGACTACTGCTCGAACGGCGCTCGCAACCAAGTAACCTGGAGCACCCATATCCATCATACGCAACGCACTGTCTACCGCATCATTGGTATGCAGCGTACTTAATACTAAGTGACCGGTCAGTGCAGCTCTCAAGCCAATCTCAACGGTTTCGTGGTCACGCATCTCACCGATAAGAATGATATCGGGATCTTGACGTAGAAAGGTTCTCAATATAGTAGAGAAATCGAGGTTGATCTTAGGGTTTACCTGAACTTGGTTCACACGAGGAAGGCGGTATTCCACCGGGTCTTCCGCAGTAATGATCTTTTTACCCGGTTCGTTTAGTTCGCTTAACGCGCCGTATAAGGTTGTTGTTTTACCTGAACCAGTTGGGCCGGTAACCAAAATCATGCCATGTGGACGGCGCAGTTGTTGACGCAGACGAACCAAAAGGTCACTCGGTATGCCCGACTCTTCTAGTTTACGTAGGCCTGCTGATTGGTTAAGAAGACGCATAACTACTGATTCACCGTGCTGTACCGGCATGGTCGACATACGAATATCGACCGACTGACCTTTAGCGCGGATATTAAAGCGACCATCTTGGGGAAGACGTTTCTCTGAAATATCGAGGTTTGCCATCAGCTTCAAGCGCAGTACAAGTGCAGAAGCAATATTCACTTCATTCAGCAATGTTTCATGCAGCACACCATCAATACGCTGACGAAGACGCAATACGTTTGAATCTGGCTCGATATGAATATCCGAAGCGCCAACCTGAATAGCATCTTCAAATAGTGAGTTGATCAGCTTAACAACGGTAACTTCATCACTGTCTTCTTCAGCGATATCGAAATCAAAGGCATCATTAACTTGGTGTTCAGCATGAAGCTGTTCTGCAAACGAGGCGATCTCTTTGGTTCTTCGATAATAGCGATCGAAGCCATCAACCAATTGCCTTTCTTGAGCAACAACGAATTCCAACGCGTAATCGCCGAGCTGACCAAGCAAAGACTCTTGGGCAAACAGATCGGCTGGGTCACTCATTGCAACACGCAAAGTGTCACCTTGGCGTCCAATAACCAATGCACGAAGGCGACGAGCATGTACTTCTGGTAAAAGCTGTACCGCTTCAACATCGACAACGGCTCGGCTTAAATCAATCAGAGGAATCGCTAACTGCTGCGACAAAAAGCTCAGCATTTGTTGTTCTGACAAGAAGCCAAGCTCAATTAACGCATCACCGAGCTTACGCCCAGTACTTTTCTGAGCGGCCAGTGCTTGTTCAACTTGAGCCTCAGTGATAATGCCTTCTTCGACAAGCAAATCACCAAGTCTTTTTCTTAATCTAATTTGCATCGCCGCTCTCCTCTAAAGCATTGAGTATTTTTAACCGGTCACGCACAAAGCTTTGTGATTGAGATGAGATACCGACTCGGGTTAAGGCACCTTGGTATGACGCTTTAGCTGATTTAAAATCGAGCTGGCGTTCTTGCTGAATCGCTAAGCCTAACCACCAGCGAGCATTATCTGAATCGACCTCAACCAACTTTTGGTAACTTTCCAATGCCACTTCTTCTTGCTGAGATTTTTGACTCAACGCCGCACGCATCGCCAAGTAATTTTGGGTAGGGTTCGGGGGCAAATGTATTAACGGACTTAAAGCCGCTTCTGATTGATTCGCTTTAACCAGCAGTTTTGATAACCCTAATCGCAGTTTTTCACTGTTGATGTTGAGCTTGATACCAGACTGATAAAGCTCATAGGCTTTGCGAGTATCGCCTTTACCAAAATAGAGAATCGCAAGTTTCTGGCGAACATCTTCATTTCGTGGCGTGTAGCGTAGAGCTTCAGTGTAGCCCTTCAACGCACCAGTAAGATCGTTTGCATCAAGCGCTTTCTGAGCTCGACCTTGTGCATTCACAGATAGCTGTTCCGGAGTTAACTCAACCTGCTCGATCAACATCCCGCTATTTTCTGAACCACCAGAGGCTATAGGCTCATTAGAGGTAGACGCAGGATCTTTTTTGGCCACACTAGCAACGTAAACCGGTTGGGGGATGTCAGTATTAGTCGCTTTAGGCGCGCTTAGAGGTTTAGCTGGTGTTTGTTGTTCTGTCGCTTTTGGGGCAGACGCAACAACCGAGTCAGATACAACTGGCTTAGCTTTAGCGCTTTTTACCATCGTAGTGTTTTCTGTTGAAAGGCTTGCTGAGTCTAGCGTCACCAATTTCTTAGTTGGCGATGAGATAGGTTGAGCAACTTCCTGAATACCATTTGAATCATCAACGACAGAGACTTGAACCTGTAGGTCTCGAGTTGAGATTGACTGATCAACAATAGACTGCTCAATCACAGGGCCTTGCGATATCGCCCAGCCGCCCATCGCTAAGCTCAAAGTAAAACCCGCAACAACCCAAACTAGGGGGGAACGCGTTTTTACTTTAGGTACGACTGCCGCTTCAATCGAAGTCGCTGATTTTTTCTTTGCCAATTCAGACAAGGCGTTGTTAATGACGCTCATAATTAATTCCAACCCCACAGTATTGGCGTTTTAAATTTAGGCTTACACACATCGTACGTTTCATGCATAGCTGAAAACAGATGTTGGTTGTCGATACTTTTCTTATCTTCACTGAACGAAAGCAATAGAGCCTTATGGCAAAGTTGGTTTATCAATCTAGGGATACCTAACGACGAACGACAGATCGCCTTTTTTTGATTCAAGCTGAATAACTCAGGACTGCCACCCGATTTAGCGATTCGATTATCAATATACGCCACCGTTTCATCGAGAGTCAGCGGTCTCAGTGTCGAACTAAATGTGATTCTTTGGCGAAACTGCCTTAGGTGGTAAGCCTCTAATCGAGCATCCAATTCTGGCTGACCTAATAAGACAATCTGCAGCAGTTTTTTATCTTCCGTTTCAAGGTTACCAAACAACCTTAATGTTTCGAGCGCTTCGTCCGATAGAGCCTGAGCTTCATCAAGAATAGCCACCACTCTTAAACCTGAATTGTGCAATTCAATAAGCTTGTGCTGAATGTTATCAACCAAGGTTGCTTCATTATCGACAGCTAAACCAAGCTCTTTAGCAACAGCCTGGCGCAAGTCTGCCCCTGATAACACAGGGTTTGGTAAGTAGATCAGAGCTGTACAGTCATGTAGGTGATTGACCAACATCCGGCAAACCATGGTTTTTCCAGTGCCGACCTCTCCGGTCACCTTAATCACGCCCTCGCCCATTTCCAACGCCGAGATTACCGTCTGAATCGCTTCGAAATGAGGCGCTAAACCATAAAAGAAATCGGTATTCGGCGTTAAGGTAAATGGCAGTTGTTCAAAACCAAAGTGAGCTTGATACATACGACGACCTAGCTTAGTGAGACACTGCCACTCTATATTGAGAAAGTAAGCAATTACTCTTCATCAGGGAACCACTGTTGAAGAAGATCACGTGAACGCTCCAACTCAGACTGCCAAGTATTGACGCCTACAATGGTCGGTTTCAATAAAATCACAAGCTCAGTTTTTTGAGTTAATTGACTGGTATTACGGAACAAATGACCAAGTGCTGGGATATCACCGAGGAATGGAACTTTAGAGGTCACATCACTGGTATTGGATTTCATCAAACCACCAATAACAACCACATCGCCGTCTCGAGCTCGAATCACTGAGTCAGATTCACGAATAGAACTTTTCGCCAAAGGAAGTTGCACCAAGCCCGTCGTAGAACCTAAATTGAGCTCCTTCACTTCTTCCTCTACTTCGATAACCGCTGGATGAACATGTAAGAACACGCTACCTTTATCATCTATCTGAGGAGTCACATCTAAAGAGATCCCAGAGAAGAATGGAGTTAACTCAACCTCAGGTGCGACATTCGCGTCATCACCACTACCGACCGAACTTGATAAATCTGTTACGTAGTACTCATCGGTACCCACTTTGATAACCGCTTTCTGGTTGTTTGCCGCCGTGACTCGTGGGCTTGATAGAACGTTCAGATCACCTTGAGTATCCATAAAGCTCAAAACTGCTTCAAAGCTACCATCTGAAATCGTTACGTTAGTTTGTCCGCCTAACAAAGAGCTAATTGCATCTAACGGCGGTAAAGTACTTGTCGGACGGTCAATAACCACACCACCACTACCAATAGATTTAGATAAATTAGACCAGCTAATACCTTGTTGGTAACCATCACTCAAGGTTACTTCCATGATTTTTGCTTCTAGGATCACTTGACGCTGCAGGCGTTTTTGAGAAATACCTAAGAACTCTCGAACCTCACGAATTTCGTCAGGGTAAGCACGCACTGTGATCACACTCGCTTGCGGGGTCACGACAACGCTTTGCCCATCACCCGAACCAATTAAGTGAGCAACTGCCGCTTCAAGCTGTGGCCAAAAATCACTTTCAGAGGTCGTTTCAATCTCTGTACCACCATTCGATGTCGAGTTTGATGAATTAGAAGAGTTAGATGAATTTGACGAGTTTGAGTTCGAATTCGAGTTTGAAGAGCTCGATGAATTCGAATCTGAGTTAGAGATCGTGCCGGTGGTGATCGTCGTTAGTGAGCGACCAGAACGCTTAACTTGTAAGTAATCGACAGGGATCGTTACGGTGCGAAGACCAGCAGGATACACTTGAATCACTTTGCCACGCTTTTCAACATCGTAGCCATACATATCTTGAGCAACAGCCAGTACCTCATCTAACGTCACGTCAGTTAGATTAAGCGTAAGGTTTCCAGACACACTTGGGTGAATAGCCGCACTATACTCCGTACCTTTCACTAAGCTGGCAAAAAAGGTTCTCGCCTCAACGCCTTTTGCCTGAATACGAAAACGCTTAACCGTTTCCATCCCCGGAGACATAGAGTCAGAATTAAGCTGTGGCATAAGGTCATCTTGAACCGACGAAGGCAGCTCATGAAGCGCTCTGCTATTGGCTTCATTAATTGATTCGTTTAAAGACTCTTTAATCTCAACAGGATCTCTATGCCCCATCGAACAGCCGACTAAAGATGACACTAGGATTGCTACTACAAGTTTACGCATGTCTTCACTCTAACCTTAATTATTCTTAACATCTAAAGAGAACATCTCTAATTTCCACTGCTTAGAGCTTCTCTGCAGAGTGACGTATTCTGGATCTATGTTCTTAACTCGGTACCCTCTGATCGTTTCCCCTTGTCCGAGAATCTGACCATTCATAATCGCATAGCAAGGCGTATCTCCCTTGCACACGATGCTTTCTAAAGAAGGCAAGCGATAACGAGTTGGTGCTTTCTTAGCAGGCGCCGTTTTCTGTTGAGGTGAAAGCCAGCCTAATGGCGCCGTGGGATCTTGCTCAGCCCACACAAAAGAGCTACTAAATAGCAAGGCCAACAATAGAGTTCTAACCACCGATAAACTCCTGTCTGGTACCAAGTGTATAAACCTCGAACACAAGTCGAGCTTTAGGATATTCTTCTACTGAGTATTCAAATGTGCGCCAGTAGTAACTCACAGGTAGAGACTCAAGTGCTTGAAGATAAGCGGAAATATCAAAGTAACTGCCGGTTAACTCCATTCTTACCGGGTGAAGAAAGTAGCCTGAATATTCGCTGGTCTCTTTATTGTTCGAAATCGCTTCTGGTTTTAATGACTCTAGCGATTCAAGCTTTAGCCCATTACCGGCGTTAAGAACGCTCTCCAGTAACTGCGACATTTGAGAAGGTGTGATTAATCCATCGACAATCTGCGAAAGCTGAAGAGAGAGGTCTTGGCTCTCCAGTAGCAGCTTTTTGTACTCTCGATTAATGTCTTTGTCTGGGTCTTTGTTTAACTTAGCTTGCAGAACAAGTAACTCACCTTGCTGCCTTTGATTCGATTGAGTCAGGCTGGTCGCCTTGGCATTTTTAGCTTGCAGGTCGAGATACGATGGCTCAACCAATAAGGTGAACAACAACATCGATAGGCCAACAAATCCACACAAAAAAAGCAGCCATTTTTCTCTTTGACTTAATGCAAGAAACTTATCGCTCAGCTGGTTCCACTGCTGCATTATTTACTCTCCCGACGAGTACTTAGCTCGAACGTCACCACATCCTGGTCATTACGACCAATTTTTAGTTTTTCAAAAGTGCGTCCAACTAAATTAAGCTCACTTTTGAACTGACCAATCCAGTTCGGAACGACATTTGCGTTACGAGCCAAGCCACTAAGATCTAAAGTATCGTGGGTCATGTAGATGTGCGAAAGAGAGATGTCATTTCGGCCTAATTTAGCTAAGGAATTCATGACGCCAGAATACCCGACTTGTTGGGATTCGTCGTATTGCCCAACAGCCTTCAAAGCCTCTTTTTTAGCCTCAGTCTCACGTTTGAGACGCGCAACCGCCGCGACTTTCTCTGGAGATGGTTTATGCTGAGTTAACTTACTATTCAATTGGTTAACTTGCTTGTTAAGTTGATTCGATTCTTGTTGCAGGGCTGTTAGTTCTTTATCTAGATGAGATACTTGGTACTGCATCGCGAAGTAACCACCAAGCATCAAAACACAAACTACTCCCCAGCTCGCAACAACATTGGTCAGCGTAAAATATTCTTTTTTAGGCTTAAGGTGTTCAGGGTAAAGATTGACCTTAAACGTCTCTTTTTCAGCTGCGAGTTTAACCAGTAAACTCTCTGAATTATCACGCTCACCTTCAACCAACAGTGAAACTGTCGAGCTCAATGTACTGTTTAAGGCACTTTGTAACTCTGCTTCATCTTCTTCGTCACAACAGATTTTCAGCTGGTGAAGCTGGGTGCCTTTAATTTGCGAAGAAAGGTAATCAATCGAGCGTTGAAGCTCTAAAGCGAGACCATCCAACTGTAGAGCACTTGACGCTACACCCGTTAACGGTGGGACAACACTGCGGATTGTTCTTTGAAAACAAACGGTATTTTCAACAAACGCACCCAACTTAAAGTGTGAATTAGTGCTGCGCTGTAAAAGAATGAAATTAGACAGTTCGCCAGCGCTGTAACCCCAGATTTCATCTTCGGGAGCAACACCTATTAATTCAACCTGAGCCGAATTAGTGATATTCAGAAGCTTGTCCAACAGCTTTTTAGGCAGGACATATACTTGCAGCTTATTCGACGTCGGTAACGCGACCGCACTCGCGGTGATTTCCGTGACTCTTTCTGAAACAAGGTCTTTGAGTAAAAAAGGCAGTGCTACCGACCATTCACTCTCTGGAATGTCCGGTTTATCAATTTGGTAGGTTTGGTAGTAGTTCGCACAGACAATCAGCTGGAGGCTATTGCTGGTAAACGCCTCACTGCTAAGCGATTTTTTTAGCGCACTCTCCCAGTCCCCATTAACCACGGGAATGTTGGTTACTTGAGGCTCTTGCTCTGTCGATGAAATATAAATGGCATCGTTGCCTAACATGACAACTTGCGAGCTACCTTTATTATTCGTTGGCTTTATCTTGTCTAAAATCGCTTTAAAATTCATTGTTAACTACTACTCTTACGCCATCGATTTCTTCTTCCAACTTTGACAACAGATTCCGCTTTCGCGGCCTTTTCTGCTTGATTAGGCAAAGGGATAATTTGTTGTTCTTCGTCGAAATATCTTCCTTGATAGCCGTTAATGCCTAACTCTATCAAGGTATTCTTTTCTTGTTTTGACTCGACTCCAACGGCAATAACTTGAGTTGGAGAATCACCGCACGCCCCAATTAAGCTTCGAACAAACAGTTGGTTCTCATGCCTTTGATCAATTTTCTTAATTAGGCTTCGATGAAGCTTAATATAATTAACCTTCAAATCCTTGATGTAGTGAGTGCTAACAATGGTTCGTCCAGCTTGGCCGACCACAACTTTACACCCTAAACCCCGCAGCATCTTTGCCACCGGTCTCATATAATCAAGATGAGCAATCAAGTGCCCTTCTGGAAACTCAAACGCAAGCTGAGAGCGGTGTTGAGCAGAAAGCTGTAACAACTCACTCCTAAACCACTTAAAGTGCTGTTTATTAGCAAACGGGGTAACATTCAGATTCACCGAATAGTTGATAAGTTGAGTTGATTCTTTCAGCGATTTCAACACAACCTTTAGAACCGATTGGTCCATTTGAGCTTGATAGCCCACTTGCTCTACCGCAGGCATAAATCGAGACGATTTCAATAAACCTTTATCAGGATCCTGAATTCTAGCGAATATTTCTCTATGTAATTCATTGGCTTGACCAGATTCCGGCATAAGATAACACCGCTGAGCAAAGATTACTAAATTTTCAGGAAGCAGCGCTTTATCAAGTAATGTTCTCCAACGAACACTGCCTCTATCAAGCTCATTCTTATTCTCTTTCGGGTAGCGGCTCCAGTTATTAATACGCTCTAACTGAGCACTCTTTAATGCCGTTTCCGTTTCATCCATGATCTGGCTGTGACGCTCACCTTCGGTATACATGGTCACACCGATATGACACCAGTTATCCGATTCTAAAGGCTCTGGCGGGGTTAGCTTATCTAACTGCCTTAAACACTGAGCAGCCAAGGTCGCAATATCTTTTGCTCCCTGATGAGGGATAAATACAGCAAAGTCCGCTTCGTAATAACGAGAAAAGATGACATCGGGATAACGCTGAACGATATTCGACAGTACTTCACCGACTTCAATAATAAAGCCGTCAGTGGTTTGCTTGTCGTTAGCATCACTAACTTGCTCCCATTCGTCGATACGTATCAGTAACACACCGCCTCGTGCGCCACTTTCATGCAGTGCCGATTCCAGCTTATTATCGAATAAAACTCGGTTTGCCGTTCCTGTGAGTTTATCTAGGAAGGTGTGAGTACGAATAAAGGTATCAAAGCGGCTTCGTTCTTGACGAGCATCTTGCAGCTCTTCGATCAAGACATCTAAGGCTTCACTTGCGGTATAAGGCCACTCTCGCTCATCTCCCTTTGCATGAGCTTCAACCTGACCGGCCAAGATCATTCTTCCTCGCTCTTCCAAAATCTCAGAACCCATGAGCTGCTCTTTCAACCAACGAACACCGCGAGCAAGACAGAACAGAACCAATGCGACAGCCAAAGTAATTGACCACATCGCTTCCATTGAGTAGTTGTAGCCAATATAAGGAGGAAGCGCTTTAAATTCGATTCGGTAGCCTTCATTACGCTCTAAAATGAAGCTTTTCTCATAAAGACGATTGGGGTCAATTTGTGGGGAAGTATCTTTGAAACGATAAACAATGCCTGTCTTGTTCGAGAGTTTCATCTCTACAATATTGCTCGCCTGCAACATTTTAGGCATCCAGCGCTGCATTGAATACGCGGCGTCGGGGTCTTCCATCTCTTTATCTACAACGTCGACAATGCCAACCAAATAATGGTCTAAATATTCCTGTCCAATACGCTTAAAGGAAAGTGTGCCACCAATAAAAAGAATGAACATCGCGCTGATCACTATCACGGTGACAAATGCGACCAATCGAGTGCTCAATTTTAGTGTCGGGGTATATCTCATGAATAACGAAATCCTTTTCAACTCACATTATACCGTATTGCTACTTATACTATAAATTGACGTTGTAAATAAAGCGTTAAGAATTGTAGGTAACAAAAAGCCGCGATGAACGCGGCTTTTTCCAATTTAATACTGTCTTTATAATATATTAAAAACAGGGATTAAAATGGGATGTCATCATCAAAATCCATTGGCGGCTCATTATATTGAGGTTGAGCCTGCTGAGGAGCTTGTTGAGGTGCTTTCGGCTGCTGTTGAGCTGGAGCACTGTATTGTTGCTGCTGTTGTTGTGGCTGCTGTGGCTGACCCCAACCACCTTGCTGTTGGTTGTTACCCATACCACCTTGAGCAGGAGCACCACCTTGAGCACGGCCGCCAAGCATTTGCATTACACCATTGAAGCCTTGAACAACCACTTCTGTTGTGTAGCGATCTTGACCGCTTTGATCTTGCCATTTACGAGTTTGAAGTTGACCTTCAATGTAAACTTGAGAACCTTTACGTAGGTACTCACCAGCAACTTCCGCTAGCTTGCCAAACAGAGCAACACGGTGCCATTCTGTTTTTTCACGCTGCTCGCCAGTTGCTTTATCACGCCATGACTCTGACGTTGCAATGGTAATGTTCGCTACTGCGCCGCCATTTGGCATGTAACGAATTTCAGGGTCATTACCTAGGTTACCCACTAATATAACTTTGTTAACTCCACGGCTAGCCATGATTTGCTCCGTCTAAATTCATAGTCTCAGAAAATTTTAGCGCACAAGAATAGCATGCTTTTCTGCAGTGATAAATCGCATTCCTATTCTCTACTCACTACAAAGAATAAAAACGTAACAAATCATGATATTCAGAGCGATGTTGCTTTTTTCTCCACTTACAAACCACTCATTTACTTTGATAATTGATATTCAACGCAAGTCACTATTAATGCGCTAGAGAAGCGAAAGCCTGCATGACAACGTGGAATCTAATCCCCCTTAAACAGGACGTTTCAATGAGAAAATCACGATACGCTCGCACTTTGCATTTTCTGTGCATCGACCCAAACGACACCTATCTACATGTAAAAGAGATAGAAAAGCACTTATCTATTATTCTCTACAAAATGACGCCCGACGAATTAATGTTAGTTGATAGAAAGCAAAGTAACCGGATCTTGCTCGTTGATTATAGAGAGGTGCCACAACTACTGATTATTTGTCCTAACCTGACTGTTATGTGGAAAAACCATGAGATCATCTTATTCAATGTCCCTCAACAACTTCCGACATCTGAGCTTCTTACCTATGGGGTACTAAAAGGGCTCTTTTACAACACCGAGCAAAAAGACAAGATTGCCCGTGGTCTTCAAGAAGTCATCGATGGTGAGAACTGGCTGCCAAGGAAGGTAACCAATCAACTGCTGTTTTATTATCGTAATATGGTCAATACCAACACGACACCAACCAATGTCGATTTAACCATTCGCGAGATTCAGGTGATTCGCTGTCTTCAGTCAGGGTCATCAAACACACAAATCGCCGATGACTTGTTTATTAGTGAGTTCACGGTTAAATCTCACCTTTATCAGATATTCCGTAAGTTGGCGGTCAAAAATAGGGTTCAAGCCATTGCTTGGGCAAACCAGAACCTACTTGCATAATCGATCGGCCTCTTAATCTGATGATAATTTTGAGGGAAGCTCAAGTAAACCATAGGTATTGTTGCTGAATTTTCGACATAACTTGTGCTAGAGTTGCCCTCAGAAATATCAACCACTCAGGTTGAGTCAATAATTATTATAGATAAAGGGTCTTATCATGATCAAAAAGTGCCTTTTCCCAGCAGCTGGCTACGGTACACGTTTTTTACCTGCAACCAAGTCAATGCCTAAAGAAATGATGCCTGTGGTAAACAAACCTCTGATTGAATACGGTGTAGAGGAAGCTATCGAAGCTGGTATGGATGGAATGTGTATCGTTACTGGACGTGGTAAGCACTCGATCATGGATCACTTTGATAAAAACTACGAGCTGGAACACCAGATTAGCGGCACCAATAAAGAAGACCTATTGGTTAATATCCGTGAAACGATTGAAGCGGCAAACTTCACCTACATTCGCCAGCGTGAGATGAAAGGCCTTGGGCATGCTATCTTGACTGGTCGCGAGCTTGTGGGTGATGAACCTTTTGCAGTCGTGCTTGCTGATGACCTTTGTGTGAACGAACAACAAGGTGTACTGGCTCAGATGGTTGCGCTATACAAACAGTTCCGCTGTTCTATTGTTGCTGTACAAGAAGTACCTGAAGAAGAAACTCATAAGTACGGTGTTATCTCTGGCGAAATGATCAAAGATGACCTTTTCCGAGTTGATGACATGGTAGAGAAGCCAGAGCAAGGTACTGCACCAAGCAACCTAGCGATCATCGGTCGTTATATTCTGACTCCAGATATCTTTGAACTTATCGAGCAGACTGAACCAGGTAAAGGCGGCGAGATCCAGATTACTGATGCTCTATTAAAGCAGGCAAAAGCAGGCTGTGTGTTGGCTTATAAATTTAAAGGCCAGCGTTTTGACTGTGGTAGTGTTGAAGGCTATATCGAAGCAACAAACTACTGCTTCGAAAACCTATACAAGAAAGACCAGCAACAAATCGAGCTAGGTAAACACTCGACCAAGAAAGAAGCATAACGACTGGTTTATCACTAACGTTACTGATTTTAGGAAGGGCGACTCTTTGAGTTGCCCTTTTTGTTTACTGTTTTTTTATCCAGTAAAACTTTGCACAAATCTCACTCTATGTAATACTTTAGCCACTTAAAATTACATGGTCTATTGAGATGGATAAAATAGAAATTAGAGGCGCTCGTACGCATAACCTCAAAGACGTCAACCTAACCATTCCACGTGACAAACTGACTGTCATCACCGGATTATCAGGTTCAGGTAAGTCGTCACTTGCGTTTGACACACTCTACGCAGAAGGTCAGCGTCGTTATGTTGAGTCTCTGTCTGCTTACGCTCGTCAATTTCTATCTCTTATGGAAAAGCCTGATGTCGACCATATTGAAGGCCTGTCTCCAGCAATCTCAATAGAACAAAAGTCGACTTCACATAACCCTCGCTCAACCGTCGGTACCATTACCGAAGTCTATGATTACCTGAGACTACTTTACGCTCGAGTAGGCGAACCTCGCTGTCCAGATCACAACATCCCTCTAGCTGCGCAAACCATCAGTCAAATGGTCGATAAGGTCTTAGAACTGCCTGAAGGTTCAAAGATGATGTTGATGGCACCGATTGTCAAAGAGCGCAAAGGTGAGCATGTTAAAACACTGGAAAACTTAGCTGCGCAAGGCTTTATTCGAGCGCGTATTGATGGTGAAACCTGTGATCTGTCCGATCCACCAGCACTTGAACTTCATAAGAAGCACACCATTGAAGTTGTGGTAGACAGATTCAAGGTTCGTCCTGATCTTCAACAGCGTTTAGCCGAGTCATTCGAGACCACATTAGAGCTATCTGGCGGCATCGCTGTCGTCGGTTGGATGGACCAAACAGATCAAGAAGAAATCGTATTCTCTGCTAACTTCGCTTGTCCAAAATGTGGTTACAGCATGCAGGAACTTGAGCCTCGCCTGTTCTCATTTAATAACCCGGCAGGAGCCTGTGGTACGTGTGATGGCCTTGGTGTTCAACAATATTTTGATCCAAGTCGAGTGATTTTAGATGAGAATCTAAGCATTGCAGAAGGTGCGATCAAAGGCTGGGATCAAAAGAACTACTACTATTTCCAGATGCTAACGTCGTTGTCAGAGCATTATGGTTTTGATCTGTATGCGCCCTTCAATTCTCTACCGAAAAAGACTCAAGAGATTATTCTAAAAGGATCAGGGCGTACTGAAGTGGAATTCAAGTACATCAATGACCGAGGTGATATTCGAGTTAAGCGTCATCCATTCGAGGGCATTTTAAATACCTTAGAGCGCCGTTACCGTGATACTGAATCTAGCGCGGTGCGTGAAGATCTTGCCAAATATATCTCAACCAAATCGTGTTCTAGCTGTGATGGCACTCGCCTGAGATTAGAAGCTCGCAATGTTTTCATTGGTGATACAACACTGCCAGAAATCGTTGAACTTAGCATTGCTGACGCACTACAATTTTTCCAAGAATTGAAGCTAGACGGTCAGCGTGGGCAGATCGCAGATAAAGTGATGAAAGAGATCAATGACCGTCTGCATTTCTTAGTCAACGTTGGTTTGAACTACCTTAACCTATCACGCAGTGCTGAAACGCTGTCTGGTGGTGAGGCGCAACGTATTCGTTTGGCGAGCCAAATCGGTGCCGGTTTAGTTGGCGTTATGTATGTACTGGATGAGCCATCAATTGGTCTCCACCAGCGCGATAATGAACGTCTATTGCAAACCTTAATTCACCTGAGAGACTTAGGTAATACGGTACTTGTTGTGGAACATGACGAAGATGCAATTCGTTGTGCTGACCATGTTATCGATATCGGTCCAGGCGCAGGGGTGCACGGTGGTCACGTGGTGGCAGAAGGTACCATGCAAGACATCATCGAAAACCCGAACTCTTTGACAGGCCAATACCTGAGCGGTGCTAAAGAAATTGCAGTACCTGAAAAGAGAACGCCTATCGACAAGAAAAAGGTCGTCGAGATCGTTGGCGCAACGGGGAACAACCTAAAAAATGTGACTGCGACAATTCCTGTTGGCTTGTTCAGCTGTATTACGGGTGTATCAGGTTCGGGTAAATCAACACTTATCAACGATACCTTCTTTAAAGTCGCCCACACTCAATTAAACGGTGCCACGACTGCAGTTCCAGCACAGCACAAAAAGATTAAAGGGTTAGAGCATTTTGATAAGGTGATCGACATAGACCAAAGCCCTATCGGTCGCACCCCTAGATCAAATCCTGCGACCTACACCGGTATTTTTACCCCTATCCGAGAGTTATTCGCAGGCACTCAGGAATCACGTTCTCGTGGTTACAAGCCAGGTCGATTCAGCTTTAACGTTCGTGGTGGTCGTTGCGAGGCTTGTCAGGGCGATGGTGTCATAAAGGTAGAGATGCACTTCTTACCCGATGTATATGTGCCTTGTGATGTGTGTAAAGGTAAGCGTTATAACCGTGAAACTTTAGAAGTGCGCTACAAAGGCAAAACCATTGACGAAGTTCTAGAGATGACCGTGGAAGATGCTCGAGAATATTTCAACCCTGTGCCTGTTATCGCTCGTAAGCTGCAAACCTTAATGGATGTTGGCCTTTCCTACATTCGCCTCGGACAAGCAGCGACGACCTTATCTGGTGGTGAAGCGCAACGCGTTAAGTTAGCAAGAGAGTTGTCTAAACGAGACACGGGGAAAACCTTATACATTCTCGATGAGCCAACAACAGGTCTTCATTTCCACGATATCCAGCAGCTGTTAACGGTGCTACATAGACTGCGTGATCACGGTAATACGGTTGTCGTGATTGAACACAACCTAGATGTCGTTAAAACAGCAGACTGGATCCTCGATCTTGGCCCAGAAGGTGGGCAAGGTGGTGGTGAGATTGTTGCAGAAGGTACACCTGAAGATGTGGCGTTAGTCGAAGGCTCACACACTGCTCGCTTCCTTAAGCCTATGTTAAATTTGAAGTAGGTGTAAAATAGCGCCCTGCGAGCAGACAGAAAAATGTTAAAGTAACAGAGCTTGTTTCAAAAGGAACAAGCTCTGTTTTTATAAGGTTAGGGATTTATGGCAACAATACACACTAGCGGTACCCAGCTAGAAAATCAGGTCACTCAGCTACCGCTCAACAAAGCATTTCTGGCTTCTTTAGCTGTTGTATTCTTGTTAGCCATGCATTTTTTCATGCCCAATCCTGGAGGCTCGGGGCTTGCTCTATCCTTTAACCCTACCACTTGGCTAGCGCTAAGCTTCACGCTAGCAATTGGCTTTTACCAACTCGCAACCAATCGAGTACTCAAGTATTCCAAATTAACGATTGGTTTGTTGATTAGCTGTATCATACTCACGCTACCTATTTTATACAGTAATGCTGCACCTCAAGGAGCGTCAGGACGCTTGCTTGGGTTATGGGCAGGCTTTGCATTATTTGTAGTGTTACAGCAATTTAAGTTCAGCAATAAACACAAGCAGCGCATGTTGTGGTTCATTGTGCTTGCTGTGGTTATACAAGCACTGTTTGGCTATGTGCAATATTTCTTATTAGAACCTGGCAACCTATTTGGCTACAACACTGCTGCAAACCGACCATATGGGATATTCCAACAACCGAATGTAATGGCGAGCTTTCTTGCTACGGGTTTTGTTCTGTCCGCTTATCTTCTAGCAAGGCAGCCTGCTAAATATAACCATAAGATCAGCGAATCATTCCTACTGTATTTAACTCCAACCTTAACCGTGCCCTTGCTGATCATCATCGCATCTCGTACCGGATGGTTGGCCGCTGTCATTGGGTTTATCTGCATTCTGCCCTATCTATACAAGTTCTCGACCAAGAAACGCTTCTACGGGTGGTGCGCATCAGTGCTCGTCGGTGTCGTCGTCGCTTTTTCGGTGATCAGCCTCAGTGCTACAGATAGTGTCGCTAGCAAGAAAGCGAACCTAGAAAGCCCGCGCGCTTATACGTTCCCACAAGCTCTAGATATGATGATCGAAAAGCCATTCACAGGTTATGGTTACGGGAAATTTGAGTCTGAATACACGCTATATACGGCTCGCCAACATCAACTCAACTCGAACTATCACCCAGGTCTTCCTTCAATGGATCACCCGCACAATGAGTTCCTGTTTTGGGGAGTTGAAGGGGGAATTGTACCAATCATCGGAATCTTGATTGCTGCGATATTGGTGATGTCACGCATAGCAAGTTCTGCAAAGGGAACGCGTCTAGCCCTGCTCGCTTTATTTATCCCGCTCCTGTTGCACTCCCAGCTTGAGTACCCTTTTTACCACTCGGCGATTCACTGGATAACATTCATTATATTGATTTACTGGGTGGATCAGCGCTCTTCCCGACATTATCAACAGTCGTTCAGTATCATCAGCAAGACCCTATTTAGAGTGTCGAGCTTAGTACTCCCTATCTTGGTCAGTTTTTATATGTTGAGCGCCCTTCACACCAATTATGTACTGACTAAGTTTGAACTGTCTAAGCCGAAAAATCCGGACATTCTTAAGCAGGTAACGAACCCAGTGGTGTGGAAAGATCGCTACGATTGGGATATATACAGCACTTACCTTAATATTGGTCTCTACAAAGCCGACCCGAGCCTTATACAGCCTTACATCGATTGGTCACTGGAGATCATTAAGAGTAAACCAAGACCGGCTTTCTACAGCAATCTGATTCTGGCGTATCAAGGCCTAGGAGAAGAAAGTAAAGCAGAACAAATTCGTAGCGAAGCGAACTTTTTATTCCCTAACAGAGACTTTTCAAAGGTTCAGTATAAGAAAGTGTCACAAGCAGAAGATAACGTTTCGTCTGCAGAATAATGTTAAGGATTCGCAACGCAAGCTTCACTTAGTAGGCAGTATGAGCTTGAGGTAGATACAAAAAAGCGCACGATCTCTCGTGCGCTTTTCTTTTTAATTTCAGTTTATTGCAGCTATTTCAAAACATCTTTTAGCGCTTTTAGACACAACGCGACATTCTCTTTACGAGCGCCGTAGCCCATTAGGCCGATACGCCATGCCTTACCAGCCAAAGAGCCCAGCCCTGCACCGATTTCAAGATTGTATTCTTCTAAAAGCTGCGTTCTGATCTTAGCTTCATCAATTCCTTCAGGGAAATAAAGTGCGTTCAGCTGCGGCAGGCGACTCTCTTCATCAACCACAAACTTTAACCCTAGAGCTTCTACGCCTTCTTTAAGCTCCTGGTGCATCGCATGATGACGAGACCACGCATTATCTAAGCCTTCATTTTTCAACAAAACCAGCGACTCATGCAGAGCATAGAGGCTATTTACAGGTGCGGTATGGTGATAACTACGCTTACCTTCTCCGCTCCAGTAACCTAATACTAAACTTTGATCCAAGAACCAGCTTTGCACTGGAGCTTGGCGGGCTTTCATTTTATCAACTGCACGCTGAGAGAAAGTCACCGGAGATAGCCCTGGCACACAAGACAGACACTTTTGGCTGCCAGAATAAACCGCATCTAGCTGCCACTCATCAACCAGCAATGGCACACCACCAAGTGATGTCACTGCATCAACAATCGTTAACGCATCAAACTGACGAGCGATAGCTGAGATAGCTTGAGCATCAGATAGCGCTCCGGTTGATGTCTCTGCATGCACAAATGCAACGGCAACGGCATCGGGGTTTTCTGCCAATGCTTGTTCTACCTTTTCAACTGAAACGGGCTTGCCCCATTCGTCATCAACAAGGATGGCTTCGCCACCACAACGCACCACGTTTTCTCGCATACGCTCACCGAAGACACCGTTACGACAAACAATCACCTTTTCACCAGGCTCAATCAAGTTAACAAAACAGGTCTCCATACCTGCACTGCCCGGTGCAGAAACGGCAATCGTAAATTCGTTTTCAGTCTGAAAAGCGTATTTAAGAAGTTGTTTAAGCTCATCCATCATCGCAATAAACAGCGGATCTAGGTGACCTATGGTTGGACGGCTCAAAGCCTGTAGCACTTGAGGTGAGATATCAGAAGGACCAGGCCCCATTAACGTTCGGTGTGGTGGATAAAAGCTATCGATAGCAGTAGTGAGTGTTAAATTAGACATGTACATCCCTTACGTTAATGTTGTGAACAATCCACCCTAAAGCAAATTGATTACCTCAGCAATTAGCCATAAGTATTGAGGTCAAACCACTGTCACATAATTGTTAAAATTATTTTTCAATTATCTCAAGTTACGGATTGACATTGTTACCGCAAAAACGTTCAATGAACCGGCTATCTAGCAGAAGAGGAGCACTGCCCAGGCAGATGTTTTGTGGAACCGCATTTCCAATACAAAACATTTATGGGGAGCAGTGCCGAGATAATAAAAGTATGCAGGACCTTTATTATCGGTTGAGCGGGCTGAATCCCGTCAACTGTCGCCATTTCTATATGGTGAAGAGCTTCTGAGGTTACTATTCTAATAATTCCTCTCTTTTTGCTCTAAAACTCTCTTCGAAAAACATCGGACGTTGGATTACCCAACCGTAATTTTATTTTAGGAAGTCGTGGGAGATATATCGTGAGTGCATCTAATGTAGCTGGTTCTTTTAATGTCGCTAAGTTTGGAGGAACAAGTGTTGCCAACTTTGAAGCAATGAGCCGTTGTGCTGCCATTATTGAAAACAACTCAAACACGAAACTAGTCGTGAGTAGTGCATGCTCTGGTGTCACTAACTTGCTGGTTGAACTGGCAAATGGTGTTCAAGACAAAACTCGTCGTCAGGAACTAATGGCGCAATTAGCGGACATTCATAACGCAATTCTTGACCAACTCGCAGACCCAATCAGCATCGAAAAAGAAGTTCACAGCATTCTTGATGACATTGCGAGCGCTGCAGAGGCTGCATCATTCCAAACAAGCACTAAACTGACGGATCACCTTGTCGCATGTGGCGAGTTGATGTCGACACACATCTTGGCTCAGATCATCTGTGAACGAGGCACTCCTGCTGTTCGCTTTGATATCAGAGATGTGATGCGTACTAATGATGATTTTGGTAAAGCCGAACCTCAGCTAGAAGATATTGCCACTCTAGCGCAACAGAAACTTATTCCACTTTGCCAACAACAAGTTGTCGTGACCCAAGGTTTTATCGGTGCTGATAGTGAAGGCAACACTACGACTTTAGGGCGCGGTGGCAGTGATTACTCAGCAGCACTGATTGCCGAATCTGTACAGGCGATTGGTCTAGAAATCTGGACGGATGTTCCGGGTATTTACACCACAGACCCTCGTATTGCACCTAAAGCTTCTCCTATCCCGGAGATCAGCTTCAGTGAAGCATCGGAAATGGCAAACTTTGGTGCAAAGATCTTGCATCCATCGACTCTAGTACCTGCACTACGTCACCAAATACCGGTATTTGTCGGCTCTTCTAAAGCGCCAGAGTTAGGTGGTACTTGGATTCGTCAACAAGTTGAAAGCTCCCCTCTATTTAGAGCGCTTGCCCTACGCTGCAACCAAACTATGGTTACGCTACGCAGTGCTAACATGTTCCATGCCTATGGCTTCTTGGCAAAGGTATTCGAGATCCTTGCTAAGCATAAGATCTCGGTCGATCTTATCACCACCTCAGAGATCAGTGTGTCACTTACTCTGGATCAAACAGATACATCAGGTGGTGCTCCGGAGTTACCTGAAGCCGCTCGCCTTGAGCTTGAAGAGCTGTGTTCTGTCGATATTGAGCACGACCTATGCCTTGTTGCGCTTATTGGTAACAACATGAGCGAAAGCAAAGGCTATGCGAAACAGGTATTCGGCACTCTTGAAGATTTCAACCTACGCATGATTTGTTACGGAGCAAGCCCACACAACCTGTGTTTCTTGCTAGATGAATCTGTTTCTAAGTTGGCGATTCAAAAACTTCACCAAGAGTTATTTGAATAAAAAGTCCGTTTATCATCGACAGATAAATAACTAAATCACAAATACAAAAAGGGTTGCTATTCAGCAACCCTTTCTCTTTTTACTTCACGAATCAAAGCTCGTCATAGATTCAAACTAGTTAATGTTAGGACCTAACCACTTCTCGGCTTCTAACATATCCCAACCTTTGCGGTCAGCATAGCTATCCACTTGATCCTGTTGAATCTGTGCAATAGCAAAGTATCGGGCATCAGGATGTGAGAAATACATACCAGACACTGAGGCACCAGGCCACATCGCGTAGCTTGTCGTTAATGACATATCGATTGCCTTTTCAACGTCCATCAGCTCCCACAACGTACCTTTCTCTGTATGCTCTGGGCAAGCAGGGTAACCTGGAGCTGGACGAATACCTTGGTATTTCTCTCGAATCAAATCGTCGTTAGACAAATCCTCATCTGGTGAGTAGCCCCAAATGTCCTTTCTCACTTCTTTATGCAAGTATTCAGCGAACGCTTCAGCCAATCGGTCTGCAACCGCCTGAATCATGATTGCGTTGTAGTCATCGCCTTTCGCTTTGTATTCATCAGCCAACTCTCGCTCACCAATACCACCCGTAACCGCAAAGCCACCAATCCAGTCCGCTTTACCGCTTTCTTTTGGCGCAATGTAATCTGACAGGCAATAGTTAAAGCCTTTTGGTTTCTCTGTTTGTTGACGAAGGTTGTGTAGAACTTTTAGAACTTCGGTACGAGATTCATCGGTATACACCTCAATATCATCACCAACACTGTTCGCTGGGAACATGGCACACATACCACGCGCTTCAAGCAGCTTCTCTTTCTCTACGCGATCCAGTAAATCATTAGCATCTTTGAATAAACGTTTTGCCTCTTCACCCACTTCTTCATGGTCCAAAATAGCTGGGTACTTACCAACCAATGACCATGTCATAAAGAATGGAGTCCAATCGATGTACTGACGCAGAGTAGCTACATCAAAATCATTGAAGATGTGAACTCCCGGCTTAGCAGGTACCGGTGGCGTATACGCACCCCAATCGATAGCAACTTTATTGGCACGGGCTCTTTCAAGCGTGACAGGCTTGGTACGAGGCTTCTTACGATTGTGCTGATCTCGAACGCGATCGTAATCGATATCCAGCTTCTCAACGAAAGCGGGTTTCAATTCATCAGAAAGTAGTGAGGTACATACACCCACAGCACGTGAGGCATTATTTACGTATACAACAGGTTCTGAGTAATTCTGTTCAATCTTAACTGCTGTGTGAGCTTTAGATGTGGTTGCACCGCCAATCAGAAGAGGCAGCTTGAAACCCTGTCTCTCCATCTCTTTAGCAACGTGTACCATTTCATCAAGAGACGGTGTAATCAGTCCAGACAGGCCAATAATGTCGACATTCTCTTCTTTCGCTACCTTCAGAATCTTCTCACAAGAAACCATCACACCTAAGTCGATAATCTCGTAGTTATTACATTGTAAAACCACGCCAACGATATTTTTACCGATATCGTGAACGTCACCTTTAACGGTCGCTAACAAAATCTTCCCGTTAGTTGCGCCCACTTCTTTGGATGCATTGATGAATGGTTCTAAATGGGCAACCGCCTGTTTCATTACACGCGCAGACTTTACAACCTGTGGTAAGAACATCTTACCTTCACCAAATAGGTCACCAACAACGTTCATGCCGTCCATTAGAGGACCTTCAATCACTTCAATAGGACGAGAGGCATTAACACGAGCTTCTTCGGTATCTTCAACAATAAAGTCGGTGATACCTTTTACCAAAGAGTGCTCCAAACGCTTCTCTACAGGCCAAGTTCGCCACTCTAATGCAGATTTATCTTCAACCTTACCAACAGCACGCTCTAAGTATTCGGTCGCCATATCCAGCAATCGTTCAGTCGAATCATCACGACGGTTTAGTACGACATCTTCAACAGCATCACGCAGATCTTCTGGAACATTGTCGTAAATTTCCAACTGACCAGCGTTTACAATGCCCATATCCATACCGTTTTTAAAACAGTGATACAGGAATACCGCGTGAATAGCCTCGCGGACGTAGTTATTACCGCGGAATGAGAATGAAACATTCGACACGCCACCAGAGATCATCGCATACGGCAGATCGCGTTTAATGTCCCCTACTGCCTCAATGAAATCAACCGCATAGTTATTATGCTCATCGATACCAGTAGCCACTGCGAAAATATTCGGGTCAAAAATAATATCTTCTGGTGGGAAACCGACTTCATCAACAAGAATGTTGTAGGCATTGGTACAGATCTCGACTTTACGCTCTCGAGTATCAGCCTGCCCGACTTCATCAAACGCCATCACGATAACAGCAGCACCATAACGACGAACTAATTTAGCCTGTTCAACAAACTTCTCTTTGCCTTCTTTTAGAGAGATGGAGTTAACGATCCCTTTACCTTGAATACACTTCAGGCCAGCTTCGATAACTTCCCACTTAGAAGAATCGACCATAACAGGCACTTTCGAGATTTCAGGTTCTGAAGCACATAGATTAAGGAATTTAACCATACACGCCTCGGCGTCTAGCATCCCTTCATCCATGTTGATATCGATAATTTGAGCACCATTCTCGACTTGCTCTCGAGCTACACTCAAGGCTTCGTCGTAGAGCTCTTCTTTGATAAGGCGCTTAAAGCGTGCAGAGCCGGTAACATTGGTCCGCTCACCTACATTCACGAACAAAGATTCTTTAGCTATCGTCAGTGGCTCTAGTCCCGAAAGACGACAAGAAACTGGTAAGTCTGGCAATTGACGCGGCGTTACACCTTCAACGGCCTCAGCCATTTGACGGATATGCTCTGGAGTAGTACCACAACACCCACCAATTAGGTTCAAGAAGCCACTTTCAGCCCACTCTTTAACATGTTCAGCCATATCCTCAGGAGAAAGGTCATACTCACCAAATGCATTAGGCAAACCCGCATTAGGGTGAGCAGAAACATTGCACTCTGAGATACGAGACATCTCACCGACATACTCACGCAGTTCATCAGGGCCCAATGCACAGTTCAATCCAAATGAGATTGGTTTTACATGACGAAGGGCGTTGTAGAATGCTTCTGTCGTCTGTCCTGAAAGCGTACGACCTGATGCATCAGTGATGGTACCGGAAATCATCACTGGCAGACTGGTACCTACTTCTTCGAAAACAGATTCAACCGCAAAAGCACACGCTTTTGCGTTTAACGTATCGAAGATAGTTTCAATAAGAATTAAATCTGAACCGCCCTTAATGAGCGCGCGAGTCGATTCAGAATAAGCTTCAACCAGTTCGTCAAAGCTAACATTACGGTAACCAGGATCGTTTACATCAGGGGATATAGAACAAGTTCGGTTGGTTGGACCTAATACACCCGCTACGAAGCGAGGCTTGTCTGGAGTCTTTGCGGTCCATTCATCAGCTGCGTCACGAGCAAGCTTGGCAGCAGCAAAGTTAATCTCTTCACTAAGGCTTTCCATATCATAGTCGGCCATAGCGATGGTTGTAGCGTTAAAGGTATTGGTTTCGAGGATGTCTGCCCCAGCTTCCAAGTATTCTGAATGGATATCTTTGATAAGCTTAGGCTGTGTAAGAACTAAAAGGTCATTATTGCCCTTCAAGTCACTGTGCCAATCAGCAAAGCGTTCACCACGATAGTCTTGCTCTTCCAATTTATAATCCTGAATCATGGTGCCCATGCCACCATCAATCAGTAAAATTCGTTGCTTCAACAGAGCGTCAATCTTTTGCCTTACATTACTTCCCACGGTACAACCTCATTCCTTTAATTATCTCTCCATCCTATCACACATTAAAAAGGAGTCTAGACGTCTAAAAAAGGAAATTGATTACTGAGTCATGACAAAAAAATGTTTGCTATTTGAGCATGAGACAACGAAAATTCATATTCATACTTTGTTACATGTTGGAATCCCAATGTCGGTCTATTACACCTTATGCTTCTTGTCCGCTGCAGCCATGCTTATTGCTTTCGTGAATACCAAAATTGGTAAAATGCAGACAACCATCGCCATCACAGCTGGCTCAATGATGTTATCTCTATTGATTATCATTGCGGGACAAAACAATTGGTTCCAACTGGCTGACATCGCCTCAGAAACCGTTGCCAGCATCAACTTTGAGGATTTCCTACTAAAGGGAATATTGGGCTTCTTACTCTTTGCCGGCGGTTTGGGGATTAAATTACCAAACCTAAAAGACCAGAAATGGGAAATAACAGTACTCGCGTTAGGTGCTACGCTGTTTTCAACCTTCTTTATCGGTTTTGTGCTGTACGGGTTCTGTCAGTTCATCAGTATTCAATTTGATCTGATTTACTGCCTACTCTTTGGTTCTCTAATCTCTCCAACCGACCCAATTGCCGTTTTAGCAATAGTCAAGAAGCTCGATGCGCCTAGAAGAATCTCTACTCAAATCGAGGGAGAATCTCTATTCAACGACGGTTTTGGCTTAGTGATCTTCGTAACCCTATTTACTATCGCATTTGGTACAGAGGCGCCAACCGTCGGCAGTGTGACCATACTATTCGTCCAAGAGGCGATTGGCGGCATTGTCTATGGTTTTGTTTTAGGTCTTGTATTCCACTACCTAATCAGCAATACCGATGACCACTCGATGGAATTGCTATTAACTATCGGCATCCCAACTGCTGGTTATGCGTTTGCTGAAGTTCTACATGTATCAGGCCCATTAGCGATGGTGGTATCAGGTATCATGATTGGTAACTGGACTCGCTTTATCGGATTCTCGAAAGAGAGTGAAGATCACCTAGATCATTTCTGGGAATTGATAGATGAATTCTTAAACGGCGTATTATTCCTATTAATTGGTATGTCGATGCTGTTATTCAAATTTCACCAAGAAGACTGGATCTTAATGGCGTTCGCAGTCCCTCTAGTATTGAGTGCGCGCTACTTAAGTGTTTTCTTGTCTTACGTCGGATTTAAACGCTTTAGAACTTACAACCCGTGGTCGATTAAGATTCTAACTTGGGGTGGTTTACGCGGTGGCTTAGCATTAGCCATGGCACTTTCAATCCCTTCAGGTATCTGGGTAATTGAAGACAAAGCAATAGATGTTAAAGAGATAATCCTTGTCATGACTTACGCTGTTGTTGTGTTCTCTATTCTGGTTCAAGGCTCAACAATCACTCCTATGATAGAGAAAGCAAAACAAGCTGAGAAAGAGTTAAAATAACATATCAAAATATAAAACTAGGCTGCCTAAGTTAGGTGGCCTTTTTTATACCTAATGAAAGTCAAATTCACCAATTCCCTCACTGAAGCTATCGCTGAAAGGTATGCGTGGAACATAGAGCTCATATCAATATTTGATACCGCTAATATTTGAGTAATCGAAAGCCTTCATGTGGGTGGTCAGAATTCTTTAAGGAGCTTAAGTCATACAGAGAATTAGTACTTCTACCCACTCGCTAGTCTACCCAATAAAGCACTTCCAAGATTATATAAGTATCAATCGAACGGCTTCATGTTTCACCAGGAAGCACAAATAACGTAACTCAATGCCTCGCTAGAATAGCATTAGCTATTAACTAGCAGAACTACAGAGCAAAATGAGTGTTGAGTAGATAGAAATAACTAAATGAGCACTTGGTGCTTCCAGCGTTACTTCTAAAGATGACAGGAATAATAAAGGCCCCAGCATTTCTGCTGAGGTTTAGTATATGGTAGGACTGGAGGTTTAGACTCCTAACACACGCTGTCATAGTAAGTCGGGGAGTCCGCTGCTTTGCTAATTGCATATATTAGATTCAGAAAGTAAAAAGGCTCTAGCATTTCT